>JBGTHN010000102.1:0-2780 GCA_041746235.1 Pyrinomonadaceae bacterium
TTGAAAACCGCCATTTGATATTGATAACGGATGGCATTGACTCGCTTGATGATGCACAGGCAAAAATTGATATAACCAAAAGGCTTTTGTCATCGGACATAAATGTTCACGTCATCAGTTACACATTTCTTCAAAAACAAGCTATTCAAGGCATCAAAACTGTTACGTTCGGCAAGATGAAACGGCAACCGCAAATTCCCGGCATCGGTCCGCCGGAAGGACAACCACCGATCAGTGGCTCGGTTTCCATCAATCTTGACCGCGAAATGATTCGCCACCGCAAAATGGAACTCGGTAAAATAGTAAAAAGTGAAGAATTTTTAACAACCCTTGCCAAAGATACGAACGGCGAAATTTTTCTTCCCGAAACGCCCGATGAAATGTCTGATAAAGTGGGAAATCTCGCAAAATATATTGATTCGCAATATGTAGTAACTTATACGCCGAATAATCCTCTGGACGAAGCACCCGACGGCGAAATTCGCAATATTCAAGTAACTTCCAAAAAGTCGGGCGTATATATCCAAAGTTCACGCAAATATGTGGTATCAAAAGAAAAGTAACTTCAATACCGCTTTTTTCTCACTCCGCTCTGTGGCAAAATAAACTTATGTCAGATTTTCCGGATTATGAAAACGATACAGATGTCCTGACCGAGACAAAGCAAAAGCTCGAAAAGCCGCCGCTTTATAAAGTTTTGCTGCATAACGATGATTTTACGACGATGGAATTTGTTGTCTTTGTGCTAAACAAAGTCTTTATGCGTTCGGAGATCGAATCAGTAGCGATTATGCTCAAAGTTCATAATGAAGGTGTTGGCGTTGCAGGCATTTATCCTTATGAAGTCGCCACTATGAAAGCCGAAAAAGCAATAAATTTGGCACGTTCACAAGAATTTCCATTTCTCTGCACAGTTGAAGAAGAGTAAGCTATAAATTAAGAATAGTGATCTGTTTAAAGAGGTGAAATTATGCAATCGAATTTAGAAAATGCGATAAAAATAATTAAAAACTTGCCCGTTGAGGATTTAAATGAATTGCAAGAAGTAATTATAAAAGAGCAAAGAGCAAAGCAAACGAAAAATGGAAACAAAGAAAATGTTGACGATGAAATTGTCCGCTTCAAAAAAACTCAACAGTGGCTTGATGAAAATCGTGAAAAGTATATGAACCAATGGGTTTGTCTGGACGGTGATAAACTTATTGCACATGGAATAGATGCTTTAGAAGTTGACCAAGTGGCGAAAGAAGCGGGAATTGAAGCACCGTTTCTTGAGCATATTGTTGAAGAAAAACACCCGTTTGGAGGTTGGTAGTTTTGGAAAAACTCGAATTTGAAACTCTCTACGAATACGATACTTTGAAAAGCGGAATCACCGTTTTGGTGAAAATTTATTTCGGCAATGAATATCGAGAATTAAACGCAAAAATTGATACTGGTGCGGAAAACTGCATCTTTGAACGCAAACATGGCGAACGACTTGGAGTTGAAGTTGAAACAGGCGAGGAACAAATATTTTCTACGGCAAACAGCCATTTCATAACTTACAAACACGAACTCAAACTTTCGGTTCTCGGCATCGAAACAGTTTCAAACGTCTATTTTGCAAAGGAAGAATCTTTTACAAGAAATGTTCTCGGAAGAAGTGGCTGGCTTGATCGTGTGAAATTTGGTTTGATTGATTATGAAGGCAAATTATTTTTGAGTGAGTATAAATGAAATTAAATGGAACTGAAAAAATTGAGAAAACTAACAAAACAGTTCTCGATTTTTGGGCATGGGCTTACTCAGATATTTTATCAAACAGAAATCGTTCGATATTTGCGGAGTTTTTAGTAGCAGTAGCATTAGGGAAAACAGAAAAGCCGAGGGTTGAATGGGATGCGGTTGATTTGCATTATAATGAAAAGAAAGTAGAAGTGAAATCCGCCGCATACGTTCAAAATTGGAAACAGGAAAAACTTTCAGTAATAAGATTTGATATTTGCAAAAAGAAAGGTTGGGATACTGAATCAACTTTATCTTCAAAAGAGGCAATTAGAAATGCCGATTGTTATGTGTTTTGCTTATTTATTGAGCAGCATCGAGAAAAAGCAGATATATTAGACATTAGAAAATGGTTATTTTATGTTACGGATACTCAACAACTTGAAGACCGATTTGGTAATCAAAAATCTGTATCACTAAGTCGTTTAAAAGATATTTGTTTGAAAACGACTTTTGAAGAATTAAAGCAAACAATTGATAAAGTTTTATATTTAAAAAATGTTAACAAAAGAATTAGAAGAAACATTGAGTTTTGCGGTTGATGAAGCCGTTCGTAGAAGACACGAATATGTGACGCTGGAGCATCTGCTTTATGCTTTGCTGGATGATAAGACGGCACGCGATATTCTTTATAATTGCGGGGCGAAGTTGGAGGAAATCGGCAAAGACCTCGAAGATCATTTTGATTCGGCGGTTGAGAAAATGCCCGAAGGTATTCAGCAGATGCCCGAACTTACTTCGACTTTTCAGTCCACGATTCAATATGCAATTTTGCAGGCAGAAGGAAGCGGTCAGCCGAGAGTTGATGGCGGAAATATGTTGGCGGCTTTGTTCAATGCAGATAATTCGCAGGCGGTTTATTTGCTTCAAAAACAAGGTGTTACGCGACTTGATGTGTTGAATTTTATCGCTCACGGGATTTCAAAAATTGACGATTTCGATGATGAATTGCTTGAAGGAATCGACTTTGAAGGCGGATTTGCCGAAGATCGTGCGACGCAAGAACAGCAAAA
>JBGTHN010000103.1:0-3623 GCA_041746235.1 Pyrinomonadaceae bacterium
GCGGAATTTATAAAGCCCTTTCAAAGAAATCAAACGGCGAAGTAGCAGATTTCGGTGAGTTATTCAGCGGTTTTCAAAAAATTGTCCCGTGTTTGATCGTCGCCATCGTCATGGCAATAATTCAATTTATCGTAAGTCTCGTAATGTTGCTAATTGCTGCGGGAGCCGGAGTTTCAGCCGTTGGACTTGCCGGATTGATCACTAAAGATGGTCAAATAAATCCGGCGTTAGTTGGCGGGCTTTTATTGGCAATGTTTGCATTTTTGGCTATTTACATCGTAATAAATCTGATAATTTCTGCCTTGACGGCTTTTGTCTATCCACTGATCGGTGAACGCGATGTTTCGGGCGGAAAAGCGTTATTATTGAGCGTCAAAAGCGGATTATCAAATATTGTCGGAATCATTTTATTGATGATCTTGCTTGGTTTTATGTCACTTGGCGGATTGCTCGTGTGTTTTATAGGATTCTTTTTTGTCGCTCCAATTATATATGCCGCAATGTTTGCCGCCTACCAAAGCGTGTTTGGCAGACCGCAGGATCTACGACAACATACTCCACCACCGCCACCGAATTTCGGAAATCAACCGGGATATTAAATTTTAACTTTCCGCTCTGATAAAGCCGAAATAATAATTGAATAAATCAAACAAGATAAACGATACGCTAGACGTAACCATTGAGAAAATAGTTCCCAATGGTTACGGTTTAGCTTTTGCGGAAAAATTGACGTTATTTGTGCCGCTTGCGGTCAAAGGCGAAAAACTTCGCGTCCAGATCAAAAAGGTTCAAGGCAGAACTGCCTTTGCCAAGATCGTTGAAATCTTAGAACCATCGGAAAATCGCATTGAGCCGAAATGCGTCTATTTTGGGACGTGCGGCGGTTGTGATTTTCAACAGATGAATTATCAATCACAACTCGAATCAAAGGTTGGAATAATCAAAGATTGTTTAACACGCATCGGAAAGATTGATTTTGCGGATGAAATCTCGATAATTCCGAGTCCCAATGAATATAACTATCGCCTTCGAACTCAACTCCACGCCAACACAAAAGACAAAACCATCGGTTATTTTAAGCGTCAGTCACACCAGATAATTGACGCAAAATCCTGTCCGATACTTGTTCCCGAACTTGAGCAAAATTTGAACGATCTACGCGAAAACTTAGCTTGGGGAGATTTTACCGAACAGAAGGTCAACATCGAAACAGCCAGCGGAGAAAAGGGAATTTCGGTTTATGCGGAAGAACTGCTCGAACCGACGAACGAGATTTTTTACGAACTCGATGGCGAAAGATTTTTCTTTAACGCCAAAAGTTTTTTTCAAAGTAATAAATTTTTGATAAAAGAATTGGTTAAAACAGCGATCGGTGATGTTTCGGGAGAAATAGCGATTGACCTTTATAGCGGAGTCGGATTGTTCTCGCTTTCATTGGCAAAAAGATTTGAAAAAGTTTTCGGCGTTGAAGCGAACAAACGGGCGATAGACTTTGCGAATAAAAACGCCGAATTCGCACGAATTGAAAATGTAGAGTTTCACGCCAAACGGGTTAAAAACTTTCTCAAGGATTTTCAGTTCGATAAAGTTGATTACATTTTGCTCGATCCGCCGAGAAGCGGAGTTAAACCAAGCACACTCGAAGCGATTGCCGATTATGATTCGCCAAAGATCACTTATGTTTCGTGTGATCCTTCGACACTCGCCAGAGATTTGCAGGTTTTGATGGAAAAAGGTAAATACGAGATCGAGAAAATAACCGCACTCGATTTGTTCCCGCAAACGCATCACGTAGAAACGATTGTTCAACTGAAAAAGTAAATTCTCAAACTTTTTGCGGTTTCATACGTTTAAACTAATGAACAATTTAAGTTTGAAATATGGGATGTAACTCTCTAAAATTTAATTATGGCAAAAAAATCTGATTCAAGTAGTTCAACATCGGCGGCGAAAGGCAAATCCGTGCGATGTCGTTATTGCGGACAAAAAAACAGCGTTCGCGGAAATTATGTAAACGGACAGGCAAATTGCGGAAAATGTAAATTACCGCTCTCGGATGAATATCACAAAAAATTTGCTGATCTATCAAAGCACGATTACGTTCATCCGGCGGACAGCAAAGCATTGGCGGCACTTCGGGCGGTTCCGGGCGTTGATACGGCTTTGCGTAAATTGATCGAAGTTACGGGCGAATCTTTGATCCGTGTAACTTTAATGGCAAGTTCGGTAAAAGTTTCGCCGAAGCAATTTCCCGATCTGCACGCAAAATTGCAAGTTGCCTGCACGACTCTCGGCGTAGATATGCCGGATATGTATGTTCAACAAAATCCGATCGTCAATGCGTTTACGTTCGGCGTTGAACGGCACGTTGTCGTATTGCACACGGGACTTTTAGAGCGTTTGAACGATGAAGAAACGCTGGCGGTTATTGCTCACGAAGTTGGACACATCCACGCTGAACACGTTCTCTATTTAACGGCGGCGAGACTTTTTGAAGCATTGACAAAAGGAACTTTGGAAATGGTTCCGGGTTCGGCAATTATCAAATTCTTAATTTCAGCCGGAATTTCAAGTGCCTTGCTGGCTTGGGCAAGACGTGCGGAACTTTCGTGTGATCGTGCCGGACTTCTCGTAACGCAAGACCCCCACATTATCGGCAGAACGATGATGAAATTGGCGGGCGGAACAATGGCTTCCAAAATTGATTACGAAGAGTTTTTGGAACAAGGCAGACAGTTCAAAAAAGATTGCGACGACAGTGCTTTGGATAAATTCTGGGCAAATCTGGTCAATGCCGGACAAACTCATCCATTCCCGATCTGGCGTGTGTCGGAAATTTTGGATTGGGTTGAAACAGGCGAATATGACGAACTGATGGCGAAGTAAATTCAAGTAAAAAGTAAAAAGGTAAAAGGCAAAAGTTAAGAAGTATCTTGATTTTTGCCTTTTGCGATTAAAAAATATGTTGATAGTTTTTACGACAGTTTCGACAACAGAAGAAGCGGAAAGTTTGGCAAAGAAAATCGTTGAAGCAGAACTTGCGGCTTGTGTGCAGGTTTTGCCACAGATGAAATCGTTCTATTTTTGGGAAGGCGAAGTGCAAAATGACGCGGAACATCTGCTTTTGATAAAGACGCTCGAAGAAAAATATTCGGAGTTGGAAGATTTTATCAATGAAAATCATTCTTACGACGTTCCCGAAATCGTTGCAATTCAATCGGAAAGTGTTTCGGAAGGTTATTTGGCTTGGATGAATCAATATCTGGAAAAATAATCGAGTTTGCATAAAGCACAAAATATTATTTACGCGATTTCAGTTTTCTTATCGCTGAAAGCGACGAAGTTGATAGCGTAGGGTGAAGCGAATGATAATGAGCGAAACCCTACGTTAGTTAAAAATATCTATTGCTCGCTGAAGGTGAGCAACAAGATGCTTGATATTGCTCACTTTCAGCGAGCGGTCCTTAAATTCCGACAAACGCAGGGTTTCACCCTACGCTATAATGTTCGTCGCCTTTGGCGACAAGCAAGTTTTCAAAGTGCGTAAGGTGAGTTAATAATAAGATTTCTGACTTTATTTTTTTTATCTGCGAATAAAATTTATTGTGAAAAATCTTTGAATT
>JBGTHN010000104.1:0-6177 GCA_041746235.1 Pyrinomonadaceae bacterium
GACAGTGCTTTGACAAAACTCGAAAATTTGGACGAACGGCAAGCCCGCATTGTTGAAATGAAATTTTTCGGCGGTTTGACTGTTGAAGAAATTGCCGAAGTTTTAAGCATTTCACCGGCGACGGTCAAACGTGAATGGTCGAGTGCCAAATTACTTCTTTATAAAATGCTGCACGCTTGATTATTATGGACGCTGAAAGATGGCAAAAAATTAAATCTCTGCTGGAAGAAGTTCTGGAAATTCCCGCCGAATCGCGTTCTGCATTTTTAGAAAAATCCTGCAACGGTGACACGGATTTACAAAACGAAATTGAAAAACTTCTCGTTTTTGAAGAATCCGCCTCCGAACTTCTCGAACAGGAAATCGTTTCCGCCGTTTTGGGAAATCAAACACCGACCAAAAATCTCATCGGTCAACAAATTGGCAAATATCGGATCATTGACGAACTCGGTGCGGGCGGAATGGGAACAGTCTATCTGGCGGAACGTGCCGACGGTGAGTTTGAACAAAAGGTCGCACTCAAACTCATCAAAGGCGGAATGAACACGGAAGCGATTTTGCGGCATTTCTTTAACGAACGGCAAATTCTCGCATCGCTCGAACATCCGAATATCGCCCGTTTGATTGATGGCGGAACGACCGACGAAGGACTTCCGTTTTTCATAATGGAATTTGTCGAAGGTGAACCGATCAATGAATATGCCGAAAAAGAAAATCTCGGTTTAGAAGAAAAACTTGATCTATTCCGCGAGGTTTGTACGGCGGTTTCGTTCGCTCACAGAAATCTCGTCATTCACCGCGATCTGAAACCTTCGAACATTTTGATCACCCGTGAAGGCAAGGTCAAACTTCTTGATTTCGGCATCGCTAAACTTTTAAAATCCGAAACGAATGAAGCCGTAACCGCTACTAAAAACTTTATCTTCACACCCGAATATGCTTCTCCCGAACAAATTCGCGGCGATAAATTGACAACTGCGACCGATGTTTATTCACTCGGCGTGATTCTTTACGAACTTTTAACCGGCTCACGTCCATTCAAAACCGAAGGTGAAAATATCAGCGAAATTATCAAAGCCGTTTGTGAAACCGAAGCAGTTCGTCCTTCGTCCGTATTGAGTTCAAAGTTCAAGGTTCAAAGTTCAAGTTTGGAAAACAAAACATCTCAAAATAAAAATCGTTCTACGGAAGAAGAAAGAAAAACAACAAATCCAAAATCCAAAATCCAAAATCTAAAATCGTTGAAGGGTGATTTGGATAACATAACCTTAAAAGCCATCCGCAAAGAGCCGGAAAGACGCTATGAATCGGTCGAACAATTCAGCGAAGACATCCGCCGACATCTCAAAGGTTTGCCTGTTTCGGCAAGGCAAGACACTTGGAATTATCGTGCTTCAAAATTTTTTCACAGAAACAAAGCGGCAACGGCGGCGGTGTTTTTAGCGATCTTGAGTTTGCTCGGCGGTTTAACTGCGACAATTTATCAGGCAAATAAAGCCCAAAGGCGTTTTAATGATGTGCGGCAACTTGCCGGTTCGTTCCTATTTGAATTTCACGATGCGATCGAAAATCTTCCCGGTTCGACCGCCGCCCGCGAACTCGTCGTCAAACGCTCGCTGGAATATCTCGACAAACTTGCTGCCGAATCCGGCGGTGATGCTGACCTCGAACGCGACCTTGCCGCCGCCTATGAAAAGGTCGGAAAGATTCAAGGAAATTCTTATTACGCAAATCTCGGCGACACTGAAGGAGCTTTGAAAAGTTACAAAAAATCTCTGGAACTGCGTGAGAAACTGTTCGCCGCCGATCCAAACAATCAGGATTTACAACACGAATTAGCAAACAGTCTGCAAGGTGTCGGCGATATGCTCTACACGGTCGGAACTCTCAAGGAAGGGCTGTCATATTACGAAAAAACGCTCGCCATTCGTGCAAAACTGAATGCAGGCGAACCTAATAATTTGAAATACCGAGAAGGTCTTGCCGAAACTTACACAAGACTCGGCGACATCAAGGGTTTAGAAGGTTATCCGAATCTCGGCGACACACTCGGTTCGTTGAAATATTATAAAAAAGCGGTTGAGATCGGCGAAAATCTGGTTAAAACACAACCGGAAAATCCAAGTTTCAAATCTTCTCTGGCAATCTGGAAAACAAGTCTCGGAATGCTTCAATCCACGACCGGCGATAATCGATCCGCCATTGAAAACGGACAAAACGCCGTTAAAATGTTTAAAGAACTGATCGCTGCCAATCCCGATAATTCACAATATCAGACGAATTTACTTTTGACCTATAATTTTATCAGGTTTCCTTTGACCGAGGAGATGCGTTTTGAAGAAGCGACGGAAATGCTTCTTGAAGCCATCGAATCTTTGAATCAGCAAATCAAAGTCGATCCGAAAAACGCTTTCGCCAAGCGTGCAATTAGTGTTTCTTTTAATTCTCTAGGCAAAATCCAAACCGCGTCGGGAAATTATTCCGAAGCTATTAAAAACCATCAAAAATCTTTGGAGATCGTCGAAAAACTTGTCGAAACTGATAAAGAAAGTGTCGAAAACCGGCGTGATCTGGCGTTGACTCTGGAATTTTTAGCGGAAGCTCAATTAAAAGCGGACGAAACGCAAGCGGCATTAGACAATTACCGCAAATCACTCGAACTTATTAAAAAGGAAGATGATGAAGATTCTTCGACAGACACAAGCAACATCTATCTCGGAATCGGCAGATCATTGGCGGCAACAGGAAATTTGGATGAAGCGGCAAAAACCTTTCTCGATGCTGAAAAATCGGCGTTTGAAAATGCCGGAAAATCGCCTGTCAATGTAAAAACACAAGTTCGTTTAGCGATCTTCTATCTCGAAGGCGGCAAAGTTTTCAAAAAACTTTCTACAGCCACAAACGGCGAGCAAAAAACTCGAAATTTACGTCTTGCCAAAGAATGGCTGGATAAAAGTCAAAAAATCTGGAACGAATTAAAGCGAACCGATAAATTGAGCAAACTCAATGCAGATTATCCGAATGAAACTGCGAAAATTTTAAACGACATTTAGTTTCAGTTCACAAAATACTTACCCAAAATTATCTACCAAGTGCTTCCTTCATCCTTACGCGTATTGAAACGGAGATCGGAATCGGCAATTTAAAGAGTGTCGGGTTTGTGGAATTCACTAAAAATGGCGGAAAAACAGATTCAGTGTGCGACACATCTTTCGATGAACAACCGAAAATTAGAAAGTCGAACCCCTTTCGGAAAGTTTAAGGATAATTTAACCGCTGAGACGCAAAGACACTGAGAAAATTAAGTTAAATTTTCTGTCAATAGATCATTTTTTTGCCGCGTTATTTTTCTTCGCTAAATTTTTTTCCATTTCTAGAATCGTCTTTGTCGTTTGCAGAACCGTATCGGGATTTAACGAAATCGAATTGATTCCTTTTTCGACGAGAAACTCCGCAAATTCGGGATAATCTGACGGTGCTTGTCCGCAGATGCCGATTTTCTTTTTGTTGCGAATGGCGGATTCGATTGCCATGGCGACCATTTTTTCGACCGCTCCGTTTCGTTCGTCAAAGAGATGTGCGACCATTTCGGAATCTCGATCAAGACCGAGTGCGAGTTGCGTCAGATCATTTGAACCGATTGAATATCCGTCGAACACTTGGAGGAATTCATCGGCAAAAACGACGTTGGCGGGAAGTTCGCACATTGCGTAAATTTCCAGACCGTTTTCGCCTTGTGCCAGACCGAATTCGCCCATTAGTTTTATAACCTTTTCGCCTTCTTCAACCGTTCGCACAAACGGGATCATCGCTTTAACATTCGACAAACCCATATCTTCACGGACTCGCAGCATTGCCTGACATTCAAGTTTGAATCCCGCTTTATAACGGTCATCATAATATCTTGAAGCACCGCGAAAACCGAGCATCGGGTTTTCTTCATCGGGTTCATATTCCGCACCGCCGATAAGTTTTGCGTATTCATTTGATTTGAAATCCGACATACGCACGATGACATCTTTCGGATAAAACGCCGCCGCAATTTTCGCAATTCCTTCGGCGAGTCTTCGCACAAAATAATCTTTCGGGTCTTCTTCGCCGATCATACGGGCAATCGTGTTCACGTCCGATTCTTTTTCCAAATTCGGATAATTTATCAAAGCCATCGGATGAATCCCGATGTGATTGTTGATGATAAATTCCAGACGTGCCAAGCCAACGCCGTCATTCGGATACATCGAAGCGTTGAACGCCAAGTCAGGATCGCCGACGTTCATCATCACCTGCGTATTCGGGCGTTTGTCGGATTCGATAATGGTTTTTTCAACCGTAAAATCTATCTTTCCGTAATAAATATTGCCGACTGCACCTTCCGCACAGGAAACTGTTGCATCTGTTCCGCTACGCAAAACTTCGGTGGCATTTCCCGAACCGACGATGCAGGGAAGTCCTAATTCACGGCTGATTATCGCACTATGACAAGTTCTGCCGCCGCGATCCGTAACGATTGCCGAAGCACGTTTCATGATCGGTTCCCAAGCGGGATCGGTCATTGATGTAACCAAAATATCGCCTTCTTTAAAATCTTTGATTCGATTCGGATCGAGTATGACGTGAACTTTTCCCTGTCCGATTTTCTCACCGACGGCAACGCCTGTAACGAGCGGAGTTCCGTGATTATCGGACAAAATGTAATTTTCGATGTAGTTCTGCTCTTTCCGGGCGTGGACGGTTTCGGGGCGTGCCTGCAAAATAAATAATTCGCCCGTTACGCCGTCTTTTGCCCACTCGATGTCCATCGGTTGATGTTTTCCGGCACGTTTTGAATAGTGATCTTCGATGGCACACGCCCAATGTGCAAGTTGCAGAACTTCAAAACCTGCCAGACAATAACGGTTGCGTTGCGATTCGACAACTTCACGAACCTGCGTTCCCGTTTCGTCGTCTGCAAAAACCATTTTAACTTCTTTCACGCCCATTTTGCGTGTAATTATCGGGCGAAAACCTGCCTTCAAAGTCGGTTTAAAAATTATCCATTCATCCGGCGTTGCCATTCCCTGCACGACCGCTTCGCCCAAACCCCACGCACCGTTGATGACAACCGCATCACGAAAACCGCTTTCGGTATCAAGCGTGAACATCACGCCCGAACACGCACCGTCCGAACGAACCATCGGTTGCACGCCGATTGAAAGTGCCAGATCAAAATGATCAAAACCTCTCGCTTGTCTGTATGAAATTGCACGGTCAGTCCAGAGCGATGCAAAACATTCGTGACACGCCTGAATCAAACGACGATCACCTTTTACATTCAAAATTGTATCTTGTTGCCCCGCAAATGAAGCGTCGGGTAAATCTTCCGCCGTCGCCGAAGAACGCACCGCAACCGAGAAATTTTTGATTCCCATACGCTCGCCCAAACTTTTGTGTGCGTCCCAAATTGCGTGGCGTAGATCGTCGGGAAAAGGAGTTTCGAGCATCAAACGACGTGCTTCTTTGCCGACTCGTTCGAGTTCGTCCAAATCTTCAACGTCCAGATTCTTCAACAACTTTTGCAGATTCTTCTTGAGATCGTTCGTTTCCAAAAGACGATGATAAGCGTGGCTCGTCGTCGTATATCCATCAACCGCCCGCACGCCTTTCGACGTTAATTCACGAAACAATTCACCCAAACTCGCACATTTTCCGCCGACCAGATCAACATCATCGGCACTAACTTCACTTAGATCAAGAACTAAAGGTTTTGTCATATTATTTAACAGTTTTGTCTTAAAAATTTAACTTATGCGAATGATTATAGTTTGGAAATAAGCTATGACAAAACGGTTTGTTCATAAATGCTCTGATTCCCGCAATTTATTTCACATATTTAATTTAATTAAACTCTGAATTCAAACTTGTTTTCAAAATGCAGATATTTGTTTTTAGAATAAATCTTGACAAGAAAACACCTTTACTATTATTTTAGTGTTGAAATTTCCAAAATTTCGATCCCAAATTACAAGGAGTTTATCCCATGTCAGAAACAGGTCATGCAAAAAATATCGCCAACTTTTCACAGATCGTTTCAATCGTAACGGGCTTAGGAGCGGTTTATAATCCAAGCAATTCTTTGATAGAGATTGCAAATCTACAAGCAAAATTAACCGCGTGTGAAGACGCATTTAATGCTGTCGC
>JBGTHN010000105.1:0-8243 GCA_041746235.1 Pyrinomonadaceae bacterium
AAAGTTCTTCATTAAAATATTCCCTCCAAGCATTTTAATCTTTTTTTATAATTTTTAGTCAAATTTTAGGAAACTTCAAAATATTGAATAGTTTCCGCTCTTTGCGAAGTTCAGATGAAGACAGATAAAAAAAAGTTGCAAGATTATCTGTGCAAAAAGTTAAACAATATCCAATTTTTCACGAAAAGTTTTATAAATTGACGGAAAAAACAATAATCACCTAGCATTTATTGTTATGTCAAGCCTTAAAGTATATCAAAAACGCACCGATATCTTAAAACAATATTAACTTTTGTTTTAAAGTGTCGACGTATTTGCTTATAAATCATCAAAAATTATTAGTTTACAACGACTCTCGGACGGGAAATTTCTGTTTTTCCCTCAATAACCACAGTTGGAAAGAGTTCTTTCGGTTTTTCTTTTTTTTGTGGTTCGGTATCATTTGAATCGTCTTCATTTTCCGAACTTCTTTTGTAAGTTATTACCGTGTTCTTTATCGGCTTAGAATTGTTTTCAACTGTTTTCGGAGCAATTTTGGGATCGGTAGTTTCAGTTTTGGTCTTTGGACGATTTTCGGCAATTGTTGTCGGAGTGCTTTTAGGAGCGGATTTGATCGTAATTGTTTTGCGAGCAAGATTGGTGTTGAATCTTTGATTGTAGCGAGGTAACAATACGCGATAAACCTTTTCAGCAACAGCGGCGGAATATTTGCCGCGTGCATATTGTCCACGGGTGATTACAACAACGGAGAACTTCGGATTTTGAACTGGAGCGACCGAAGCAAAGAGTCCAACCCAAGTTTTTTGTGAAACGCACGAACCTGTTTTACCGGCAATTTGCAGATCAGCATTTTTTATACGTCCGGCAGTTCCATAATCAACTGCACCTTTCATTCCGGGAATAACTCTTTCATAAATAGTTGGCTTAATATTCAAAACATCTCTGTAAGAACCTCTGAATGCAACCTTTTCACGATTTGAACGCGGAATTTGCGGAATAAGTAATTTTCCGCCGTTGGTGATCGCCGAAACCATCACGGAAAGTTGGAGCGGTGTTACAAGAAAATCATCGGCGTGTGAATATATCCGCAGATTTTCGTTGTCGTATGGAAGTTGTCCGGCGAATTCGTTTTCGGCATTGATTCCTGTTGTTTCGCCCAAACCGAGTTGGCGGGCGTAGTAGATCATTTTCTCGCTTCCGAGATTTGCTCCAACTTTTTGAAAATAAGGATTGTTTGATTTGGCGAGTGCATTATCTAGACCGAGTTGATATGTGCCTTTGGCGAGAGTTCCGTTACTTTTGATCAGATTTTCATTATATCCGGCGATTCCCGTTACTAATTTTATTGTCGAGCAAGGTTTGAATCCTTCTTCGATCGCCCATTTTTGATTGACGATCGTGTAAATCTGTCCGGTTTGAGCGTTCATTACAACAACTGTTCCGGCAAGTCCGCCGAGTGCTTCGACGGCGGCACGGCGAATCTCTAAATCTTCACCTTCAGTGTTATCATTGGCAATGTTAATTGCGGTTTGCTCTTTTAAAGATGAGTCGGAAGCAAGCGGTTCGGCGAAAACACTAAAGGATAAAAGAACAAATGTAAAAATAAATAAAACGAATGATTTTGGGTAAAAATTCTCGGTGATATACTGCATCTAATAAATTACCTCACAAGTATTTAAACTTATATATTTGATTTTTTTAGGAAGAGTCTTATGGGAAGAATTGAAATTATTGATAATTCTGCTCGAAAAATTTGATTTCAAGTTATTTAAGACTATAACATTCAAACCGATGCTTCGACAAGGTTTTTTCAAAAAAAAGATAACAAATTTCAAAACAGCAACTATTTACTGACCAAAAACAAACACAATGCTAAATTTTCTTAAATCATTTCGTATTCGACTTCTAATTATTTTAGCTTTGCTTTTAATTGCTACTCTGAGTATTCAGTATTATCTGAATGTTCAAACTCAGAAAGAAAATGAAAGAATCAGCGAACTTCACGATCAGGCTTTTCTCGCAGGATTTGCAATCGGTGTGAACGGTATGCAGCAAAGAGATGACTTGAAGGACTTCGTCAAACGTGAAGGACTTTCCTTTTATGATGAGGAAACAAAAGACAAAATTCTGGACATTTTAATTATTGATAATGAATGGCAGATATTTAACAGTCTAAGTGATGAATATCTTCCAACAAAGGATGCGGAGGGAGAATTT
The DNA here is from genome assembly GCA_041746235.1 of Pyrinomonadaceae bacterium. Taxonomy (GTDB): domain Bacteria; phylum Acidobacteriota; class Blastocatellia; order Pyrinomonadales; family Pyrinomonadaceae; genus Aridibacter. The sequence goes on from JBGTHN010000105.1 coordinate 2,218, forward strand.
ATATTTAAAAATTTAAAGAATGTAAATAATTTGCCTCTATTGGTTGAAACAAGAGAAAAATTGGGCGATGCGATCAATAATTTTCCTAATGCGAAAATCAAATTTAGTGAAGAAGAAATCGCCAAAAATGAAGCCGAAACCGATGCCGAAGCTCACGCAATTCCTGTGCAAACAAGTGAAGGACGTTGGCATATAATGGTGATTCTTAGAACAGACCGCGAAGAATCTGCCAGACTTGCCGCTCAACCGCTTATTTATATGCTCGGTATTCTTTTATTTTCAACAATTATCACAATTTTTCTGGTTTGGCGTTTTTCGCGTCCAATAGCAAATTTATCCAAAGCCGCAAGGCGTGTCGCCGGTGGCGAATTAGATTTCAGACTAGAAGATGCAAACCGAACAGATGAGATCGGACAGCTTGCCACACAGTTTAATGAAATGACTGCTGAACTCGCAAAAACACGCGATTTGCAAGAACAATTACAAGAATCCGAAAAATCCGCAGTTGTCGGACGATTAGCTTCAGCGATTGCTCACGAAATCCGTAACCCGCTTAATTATATAAACTTATCCTTAGATCATTTACGCAAAAAATTCCAACCCGAAGATGAATCTAAACAGGAAAACTTTGATAAATTGACCAAACAGCTAAAAATAGAAGTTGACCGCATAAATAATCAAGTTACCGAATTTCTGCGTTATTCACGCCCGAAAAAACTTAATCTTCAACCGATCAATATAAGAAATGTAGTCGAAGATTCCCTGCGAATCGTCGAACCGCAAGCCTGTGAAACAAACATCAAGATTAGCATCATTGAACGCGAAAATGTGCCGAATGTCCTTGGCGACGCGGAAGTTTTGCGTTCGGTTTTTAATAATTTATTTATAAACGCAACGCAATCAATGGAAAACGGCGGCGGAAATTTGAATATCATACTTTCATCTGACGCTGATTGCGTTAAAATCGAAGTCAAAGATACGGGCAATGGAATTCCCGTAGAAAATCTTGAAAAGATATTCGAGCCATATTTTTCAACCAAAGAAACGGGAACAGGTTTGGGTTTGGCGATTGTCAAACGTATCGTTGACGACCACAATGGTAAAATTGAAGTTGAATCGGAAGAAAATGTTGGAACAACTTTTATAGTAGAGTTGCCGATGGAGTAACTAATGAAAAAAATAGCAAATATATTAATTTTGATATTATTGTGTAATATTTTTAATTTCTCACAAGAAGTTAAGAATGAGCCAAAAATTGCAGGAGTTAATACTCAGTTATTTAAAGATGAAAACGAAGGAATAATTGAACTTGTAGATGCCTATAAGAAACGAATGAATAATCTCCGCCCGTTAATTAATGAAATTAATGAAATGGCTACTAATTATAATAATTTGCGGAATGAAATTCTACAACCTGAAAGGGCGGAACCTTGGGAAAGCAGTTTTTATGATAAAGAAATCAAACGACTAAACAAATTACGAGTTGAAATAGAAAAGAAGAAAGATATATTGGATAAATTCTATAAAAATCAAGAAGCAGAAATTATTGAGCCAGTAAACAAAAAAATTGCAGAAGCGTTGGATAAATATGCGAAGGAAAATGGATATGCAATTGTAATTGATACCTATGAAACGAAAAATTACTTCATTTGTGGAGAGATAGTTGATATTACAAAAGAATTTATCAAGTATTATAATTCAAGCACTAACGTAGATAACAAATAATAAATATGTCAAGAAAATCAATTTTAGTAGTAGATGACGAGAAAGGTCAGCGTGAAATTTTAGAGATGATTTTGTCGGGCGAAGGTTACGATGTAACGACGGCTTCATCTGGTGAAGCGGCGATGAAATTTGTTGCGGACAGGCATTTTGATCTGGTGTTGACCGATCTTAAAATGACGGGAATGAGCGGACTTGATCTGCTCAAGGAATTAACCGATTTTGATAAATCAATTATCGTCCTTTTATTAACGGCACACGGATCGGTTGATTCGGCGGTTGATGCTTTGCGGCTTGGGGCGTTTGATTATTTGCAAAAGCCTTACGACAGCGAGAAACTGCTCGATACGGTTTCTCGTGCTTTGAATAAACTGAAAACTTTGGATGTTGAAATAGTTTCGGGTTCGCCTGAAATGGATAAAGTTAAAAAGTTGATCTTGAAAATGGCGAATTCAAGTTCGACAATTTTAGTTCGTGGCGAAAGCGGGACGGGAAAAGAACTTATTGCCCGCTCTTTGCATAATAATTCATCGCGTTCGAGCGAGATATTTCAAGCGGTAAATTGTGCGGCGATAAATGAAAATTTGCTCGAATCGGAACTTTTCGGACACGAAAAAGGCTCGTTTACGGGAGCAGTCAGTGAGAAAAAAGGTCTGTTTGAAATTGCCGATGGCGGAACGCTTTTTCTTGATGAGATCGGGGAATTAGACATTGCTTTGCAAGCGAAATTATTACGTGCGTTGCAGGAAAGACAGATTCGCAGAGTCGGTGGAACGAAAGAGATTTCGATTGATGTTCGAGTTGTTGCCGCGACAAATCGTGATCTATTGAAAATGACGGAAGAAGGCAGTTTTCGAGAGGATTTGTATTATCGTTTGAATGTGCTTTCATTAGAGATTCCGCCACTTCGTGACAGAGATTCGGATATTCCACTTTTGATGAATTTCTTTATCAAAAAACACACACGCGACACGAATCGAAAAATAAAACTTGATAAAAAAGCCGAAAATTTCTTATTAAATTACACATATCCCGGTAATGTCCGTCAACTAGAATCGGCAATTGAACGGGCAATTTTGCTTTGCGAAAATGATACGATTACCACCGAAGACCTTCCGCCTGAGATGCTTGCGACTCCGGCATCAAGTGGCAGCACGGATGAATTATTCAAACTCCCGGCAGAAGGTGTAAATTTTGAAGACGTTGAGCGAAGTTTAATAATGCAGGCGATGGAACGCACCGACAACAATATTACAAAATCCGCAAAATTACTCGGTTTAACATTCAGAACTTTGCAATATCGGCTCGAAAAATTCGGTATCAAAAAAGATGGTGAAGAAATTGAAGAAGAGTAATTCATTTATCATTGAACATTTAACAGGTGAGTTCAGTATTTATGTTTAGAATGTTAAACAAAAATAAGGAGAAAATGCGATGGAATGGTTTTCCACTTTGACGTTGGCACTTGGTTCGGCTTGGACTTCGGGGATAAATCTTTATGCAACAGTTTCGGTTTTGGGATTGATGCAAAAGTTCTCTGCGATAAAATTGCCGGGCGGTCTGGATATTTTGGATAATTGGTGGATCATCGGAATTGCGGGCGGGCTTTATTTAGTAGAGTTTTTTGCTGACAAAATTCCATACATTGACAGCGTTTGGGATGTTGTTCATACATTTATCAGAGTTCCTGCGGGAGCAGCGATGGCTTATGGTGCAACTGCCGATATGGATCCAAGTTTTGCGGTTATCGCCACGCTTCTCGGCGGTGGTTTTGCACTTTCTTCACACGGAACAAAAGCGGCGATTCGTGCCGGAGCAAATCTTTCTCCCGAACCTTTTTCAAATTGGGCTTTGTCAATTATCGAAGATGTGATCGCAGTCGTTGGAGCGATTCTCGCTGTTATTGCACCTGTTTTGATTGCGATTGTTCTGGTGATTTTCGCCTTTTTCTTTCTATGGTTCGCACCGAAAATCTTTCGAGCGATCAAGCGTATGCTTAATGCAACGCGGGCTTTGCTTCGCGGTGAAAGTATGAAAAATGTTGCAAAGGAAGCACCTTAGATAGTTCAGGGTTCAGAGTTTAGGGTTTTGTTTTATTTTGCAAATTAATTCTATCGCTTTCGTTCTACTCTTGCTGAAAATTTGGCGTGGAGGAAATTATGAGAAAAATTAAATTTATTGCAGTGTTTTTATTGGCTTCAATGTTTTTAGTTGCTTGCGGAGCGGCTGAAAATATGACAGAAGATGGTGGTTATGCTTCGAACTCAAATACGAGTCCAAGTTCTGTTCCGATGGAATCTTCACAAGTAACCGAAAACAGTGTTGCCGATAAAAGAGGTTCTGTTAGTGATGGAGAAGAAAATAAATCTGTAGCAAATCCGCAGACTCAGGTTTCTTTAGATCAAGCCGAGAAAAGCAAAGAAGAACCTGCAACAATTACGGAACGCAAAATTATTCGTAATGCTCAGATGCAACTTGAAACTGCTTCGCCCGAAGAAGCACAAAAGAAAATTTCTGCGATTGCCGATAGCAAAAAAGGTTTTGTTATAAATTCAACTCAAAGAAGCACAAATGCAAAGGTTAGCGGACGAGATCAAATTTCGATGCAGATTCGTGTTCCCGCCGATAAATTTCAGGAATCCGTCGAAGAAATTCGCAAAACCGCCGACCGTGTTATCGTCGAAACCGTTACAGGACAAGATGTTACGGAAGAATTTGTGGACATCGAAGCACGTCTTAAAACAAAAAAAGCACTCGAAGAAAGATATTTGGAGATAATGAAACAGGCGAAATCCGTTACGGATGCTTTGGAAGTTGAAAGACAACTTGGCGACATTCGCACTCAAATTGAACAGATCGAAGGCAGAAAGCGTTTTCTTGAAAATCAATCGAGTCTTTCGACGATCAATATTGAATTGCAAGTTCCGATAGCAATTTCGGCGAGTTCGACGGGGTTCTTCTATGAACTAAAACAAGCGATTAGCGATGGTTTTGAAGCTGCTTTAACTTTTATATTGGTTTTAATTCGTGTATTAATTGCACTTCTACCATTTTTGATCTTAGTAGTTTTGCCGGTTTTTCTTCTGTTACGGTATTTCTGGAAACGCTATAAAAAGAAAAGAACAGCTAGAAAGATTGTTGAAGATGAAATAAAAATTGTTGAGCGGGAAGAAAATGAGTAAATAAAAAAGGCAGAAACCAGAGTCAATATATCTTTGTTTACTTTGGGAATCCAAATAATTAAACTTAACTTATGGTAAAACTTTTCCAAATTTTAGCGGCAATTCTGACAGGAGTTGCCGCATTCTTTTTGTGGCAAGGAAATTATGACGGAGTTTTCTTATTCGCTGTTTTGAGTTCCGTCAGTTATTTTTTAAGTTTTCGGTTTCAGGTCAAAGAGCGTTTGGATAAACGAGAAGAAGAAAGACTTGAAAGAGAGTTTGAAGAGATGGAAATGAATCGGAATCTTCTTAAGGAAAACAGAAGTTTATTCGATATAGACCAACAAGAAACACCTCGTTCAAGAGAAAAAATTTCAAACGATAATTAATATCTTATGGCAAAAATTGTATTTGCACCTTATGGTTCACTTGGCGATCTGCATCCGTTTTTAGCGTTGGCGATTGAAATGCGTCAGCGTGGACACGAAGTTGTTATCTGCACTTTAGAAGTTTATCGTGAAAAAATTGACACGCTTGGCTTTAAGTTTTTTCCGTTGCGTCCCGATATAAGTCCCGACGACAGAGAACTTGCCCGCGAAATGATGGATACGCGAAACGGTTCGGAAAAGATCGTCAGAGAATTGATGTTGGGAAATATTCGCCCGATGTTTGATGATCTGATGAAAGCAACCGAAGATGCCGATGTTTTGATCGCAGGTGAAATTGTTTTTGCATCCCATTCTGTTGCGGAAAAAAGAAAACTCAAACTTATTACCACAACACTCGCACCGATTTCGATGTTTTCAACTTACGATTCAAATGTCTATCCAAACGCTCAATTTCTAAAATATTTTAATTTTCTTGGCAGACCATTTCACAGAATAGTTTTTAAAGGAATGCGAAAAGTGATCGGTAGTTGGCTTGATTCTTACAAAGAATTCAGACGTGAGATCGGTTTGAACGAAGATCACAATCCAATAATTGACGGCAAATTTTCCGATTTACTTCATCTTGCAATGTTTTCGGAAATTTTGGGAAAATCACAACCTGATTGGCATTCTTCGACCGTTCAAACAGGATTTTGCTTTTATGACGGACAAAAAGATTTAGGTGTGATGCCGGAAGGTTTAGAGGAATTTCTTG
>JBGTHN010000106.1:0-1954 GCA_041746235.1 Pyrinomonadaceae bacterium
GCAATATTCATTTCCTCACGTTCACATCCCGGAACCGGAACACCGTCAATACTTGAACGCCAGCAAGCATTTTTTCTGAATGTATCGGTATTGTCTGAATAAACCAGGCTGGGGTTTGCCAACCAATATCTCCATTTGGGATTGCTTGAGATACCGCCGCCCGGTGTCGCCGTGTCATCGGTTGTAAATGTTCCGACATAGTTAAACGGCGGAACTGGAGGTGCACTCGGAGCATTATATGGACAAACCTCCACCTTATAAACTCCGGCAGGAACACCGCCAGCCGGTTCGTATGTAGCTGTTTCTGGACTTGTTCCCGTATCGCCTGAAACAAGCAATATATCTGAAACACCATCATTAAAATATAAATTGATAAGTATATCGTTGGAAGCAATTGCCGCTGTAGCAACTACGGCGATTCTTACCTTTCCGGCTGGAACAGTATAAGCGTGTCGCGGACCGCACATCTGCGGTGCCGGAGCATCCTGATACACGCCTTGGAAATTCTGTGTTTCGGGCGGCATAAAATGATTTACACGATTGACGCGATAGAGTGTTCGACCGTTTTCCGCATCAATAAACGCTGTATATGCTGTAGCAATATGTCCTTGAACATTGACAACGTTGACTTCATACGCCATTCTCGCACCGTCTTCCGGTGTCGGCAATGCTGTCAGACGAACCTGTTGATCTTGCGGAAAGCCTGAAACATTGAGCAAAGTCCAATTATCATGCTCATCAACCCGCACATTTGAAATACTTGCGGAAGGAATAACAAGATTGACACTTGCCGCCGCATTCATCCACGCATCAGCAGGTGAAAGTGCAACGCTTCCCGTAACCGTTTGATCTCCAGTCGAAGATGACCAAACGTGAAAAACTTTACCGTCAATGATGGCAACATTGATCAAACCGTCCTGCGTCGGTGTCATTTTACCGAACTTTTGACGGAAAAGAATATAATGTGCATCGCTATAGGGCATTCTTCCGTCATTCACCAATTCCAAATTGGATACGGATTGATCCGAAAGTCGAAACAATTCACGATTACTACGAATCCATTGACGTGCCGCTTCGACGGGCGAACCTGTTAAGCCGGTCGCTAAATAACCGCCGTCCTTAACTAAAGTGTGAACTGTCCCGAACTTCGTCCAATCAGCTTTTGCGTCCATCGCATTCAAACTCGCTAATTGACTCAAACTCGGTTTGATCTCACCTTTACGATTGTCTATATCTTCTAATCCTTGAGGTGCGTCCCACAGGTTTAAAACTCCAAATGTGTCTGATGGAATTGATAAAAACACCAATGTTAAAACCATTAACATTGAGGCTATTTGTCCAGTTCCAGATTTGTTTTGTGATTTGATTCTCATTAACTAACCCTCCAAATTAAATTGTTTTGTTTACAGAATCTGCCCGAATTCGTAAATATTTTGCAAAAAATGGGGGTTCGCCTAAGATTACTTAAGACAGGTAAATCCAAAAGTAATTATGTAGTTAAACTGATAGTAAGTGAAAATTTTTATCTGAAATGGGGATTAGAAGGCAATTAATACATCGTCCAAATCAAAAATGTCTATCAGTTGTTAAAAAAAAATTTTCTTAAGTTTAAGGTATAACTTAGTGGTTGAGAAAAACTTGAGAATTGATTCGGAAAATATAAAAAAAATGGCGAGAAAAATATATTTGTTCTTTCTCGCCATTTTGTTGAAAGTAAATGAAAAAATTAACTTTTAATAAAAGATCATTCATCTTTTTCTTTTTCGATATTTTCACGACCGATCATATCTTCTTTGTGTAAAGGAAGTAAGAATACAGGACATAAAGTTTCTTGGATTACTTTGAGGGCAACACTGCCGATTGGGATTTGATTTGAACGATCAACTCCGCCGCGTCCGTGGGAACTCATCATAATTAAGTCAACTTTTTCGTCCTCACTAACAGCTAAGATTGA
>JBGTHN010000107.1:0-2194 GCA_041746235.1 Pyrinomonadaceae bacterium
GCAAACCGCCGTCTGCAACCGCCTCCACACGGTCGAACAACAACTTTGCCGCTGGTTGCTCATTAATCACGATCTGCTTCAAACCAATAAATTAATAATGACGCACGAACTGATCGCCAATATGCTCGGCGTTCGTCGCGAAGGTGTTTCCATCGCCGCCGGAAATCTTCAAAAAAAACATTTGATTAATTATGTCCGTGGCACGATCACGATGCTCGACCGAAAAAAATTGGAAACTACCGCCTGCGAATGCTACGCCGTCGTTAAAGAAGAATACGACCGTCTGCTCGGCACATACATCTCAAAAAATCAATAGATCAAATCCGCTATTTTGAACTTTTCTAATCGCCGTATGTGTGAAGACACACGGACAAGTCTGCTTTTTTAGTCCACCTTTAATTTACCCGCTCAAATAATGAAGTGAATTTCAACAGTTCATTTTTAAAAAACAGGTGAAATATGAATGAAGACGAAAAAGCCGAAGAAATATGGGATAACGAAGGCGGTCATCAAATTAACCTGAAAAAATCGAAAGGCACAAATAACAATGGCTAAAAATATCGAACTCACTGCCTCTATTCCAAATTGTCTGCTTGCCCTTCTGCCGGACGAAGAATACCAACGATTGCTTCCGGCAATGGAAAAAGTCAGATTGAATTACGGAGACAATATTTATCAACGCGGCGATATTATCGGCGATGTTTATTTTCCGAACAGCGGCATTATTTCCTTACTCGCTAAAATTGAAAACAGTGCAATGCTCGAAGTCGGCATCGTCGGCAATGAAGGAATGATCGGACTACCGGTTTTTCTCGGCGTGGAAACCTCCAACAATCAAGCCATTGTGCAAGGCAAGGGTTTTGCGATGAAAATGAAAACTGCGGAATTTTTAAACGAATGCGATCGCGGCGGAGAATTGCCGAAAATTTTGCGAAGGTTTACACATTCGCTGATGGCACAAATTTCTCAATCGGCGGTGTGCTTTCGATTTCACGCAGTCGAAGAGCGGCTTGCCCGCTGGCTTCTGATGACCGCCGACCGAATGCGATCGAACAATTTTCAGATCACACAGGATTTTCTGGCAAATATGATCGGTGTGCGTCGCGAAGCCGTTAATAAATCTGCCGTAATTCTTCAAAAACAAAAGCTCATCAGCTACAATCGCGGCAAAATGCAGATTCTCAACCGTAAAAAATTGGAGAAAATTTCCTGTCCTTGCTATGCCGTCATCAAAGCCGAAGAATTGAGTTTCCCGCTTAGTTAAAATCTCTTTACTTACTTCTCATATTAAAAATTCTCACTATTAATTTTAATGTCTGTGTGGCAACGCACGGACTAATCCTCTTCAATTAGCTAACCTTAAATAAACAAGGTATCTGCCGAAATAATATTTACGATCGTTGGCGAAAGTAAACGGCAAAGGAGATCAAGTTATGAACAAATTAAATAAAACTTTACTGATTATTGCTTTAGCCGTTGTCATCGTGCTTTTTCTGTTTTTTGGCAGTGTTTTTATGAACAGATCATATATGAATCAGGGAATGATGATGCAAGGCGGAAACAGCGGAAACGGCGGATTCGGTTGGATGTTGATTCCGACCATATTTATGCTTGGCTTTGGCATTCTGATCGGTTGGTTGATATTCGCAAAGAAGAAGTAACCAATGTTTATGCAAACCCAACAAACAAAAGGAGTAAGAAACTATGAGTGGCAGTAAAAATAACGTCAATCCTAACTTTTACAAAACCGCTGGACGCGAAAGTCTCGGGCAGGATATTAATCAGGAAATTCACAAACAGAAATATGCGGAGTCACAAGCAAAATTCAATTCTACGCAGGAAAACGAATCAGGCTCTGAATTTATTCCCGGCAACACTTCGTTACCGGATTTAAGCAATTCATCAACCAAGGAAAAAGATGCCGGGCAGGATATTGAACAGGATAAATCTTCAGATAAGGTTAAGAAAAAAGATATGAACAAACAGCAATCACAGATGAAACAAAAACAAATAGCCGAGGATCAAACATACTCTTCAATTGACGGGTTAGAAACGAATCGGGCGAACGCCGGAGATGATGGTGCATTCGGCGGTACCGAAACGACCGGACGCACTGCTGTCGAAGTAGAGGATTTTTACACAGCCGAAGAAATGCACGAGAATGCCGAAGAAACCGAAAACCCCGGGAATAAAG
>JBGTHN010000108.1:0-19803 GCA_041746235.1 Pyrinomonadaceae bacterium
TTATTGGAGTCATAAAAAATATATGAGACGTGATACTACTTCGTGGTTAAGCCACAATCTTGGAATGGAGATGCCGCTGGTCGCCTATGGACACGCGGGTTATCCGCTTTTGATGTTTCCAACTGCCGCCGCGGATTATCTTGAATACGAGAGATTTTATCTGGTTGATGCGATCAAGGATTTTATTAATGCGGGTTTGATTCGGGCTTACTCGATAAATTCGGTCAACAAATACAGTTTATTAAATCGCACATCGCATCCCGGCTGGAAGGTCGAGATGCTGACTCGTTATGACAGATATATTATGGAAGAAGTTTTGCCATTAATTCGCAATGAATGCGGCGACGATGCAAAACCTCTGACAACGGGTGCTTCGCTTGGTGCTTACTTAGCGGCGAATACATATTTCAAACATTCCGACCAATTCCGCGGAACAATCGCAATGAGCGGAAGTTATGATATTTACAGTTATCTCGACAAAGGTTATTACGATGACAATGTTTATTTTAATAATCCGACGATGTATCTGAAACATATGAATGATAATTATCATTTGCCGAATTTAAGAAAAGCGGATTCTATCGTCATCGTTACCGGACAAGGAGCTTATGAAGCACCGCATAAAAGTCAAGAATTTTCGGGTTTATTACATTCAAAAGGAATCCCGCACGTTCTTGATATGTGGGGACACGATGTGAACCACGATTGGGTTTGGTGGCGTAAAATGTTGCCTTATTATCTAGGCAGATTTTGCAGTTAATAATAACCAATTACTTTGAATAAAAGTGGTGGAATCAATGTTGATTCCACCACTTTTATTTTTTAAATCTAAAAAACTTTAAACAAAATCGTTGGCAAAATCGTTGAAGAATTAAATAACAACATAGACTTTTGGATTTTTATATAAACAAAATCTATCCGGGTTTGAATAAAAAAAGGAGAAATTTAAATGAAAAAATTAGCAATAATATCAATCGCATTTTTAGGAATTTTCGCAATTTATTTCGGCGGAAATGTCTTGGCGGAAATGAGCGAAAAGGAAGCAGTAAAAATTCCGCTCGAAAATTATCTGAAAGGACACGAAACGGGAAAAGCCGAATATATGGAAAAGGCTTTTCATACGGAAGGCAAATTGATGTTTATCCGCGACGGAAAATATACGACACGAGATTTTAAAGATTATATCGCCGGAATGGGCGGCGAATCTGCGAAAGATGAAGCACAACGCAAGCGAAAGATCGAAAGCATAGACATTTCAGGAAATGCGGCGGTTGGCAAAATTATTTTGGATTATCCGAATGTGAGGTTTGTTGATTATATGACTTTGCTTAAAATTGACGGCGAATGGAAGATCGTCAACAAAACATTTTATGCTGAACCAAAAGAAAAGAAAGATAAATAATTTCTAAATAAAAAATAATTCGGCTGGAAATTGAAAGTCTCCAACCGAATTATTTTTATCTTAAGGAAAATTAAAATTAACCATCACCTTTTTTGCCTTTTCGCTTTGTTCCTTCTTTTGGAGTTGGATTTGTAGCGGGCGGTTTCGGATTGGTTGAAGGAGTTGGCGGTGGTGGTTTAACCGTCCCCGGATTTCCATCCGAATTCTCAGGCGGTTTAGTAGTTCCGTCTGTATTTCCGTTTTTCAGTTCATCAAGCGTGATTGTTTTACTTTCACCAGTGCCTTCTGAACCTCCTGTTTTTGAGCGAGTCCTCGTTCCAGTTTCAAATTTAACACCAAGCTTTTTGCCTTCGGCATCTGCTTTTTCAAGTTTTTCGAGTTGTTCCCGCTTTCGTTGTTCAACAAGAGTTTTAATTTCCGAAGGAATATCAGGTGCTTTGGGGAAAGTTTCTTTTTTCTTATCCTTCATAAACTGACTCATAAACGAGTTAAAATATGGCATCGCACCGCCACCGCCGGTCATTCCCGAACCTAAAGATTCTTTGCGTTTCGGATTTCCCATCCAAACGCCGGTTACGTATTCGGGTGTATAACCAATGAACCAAACATCTGTATGGTCATTAACCGTTCCTGTTTTCCCAGCCAATTGATGTCCCGCAGCATTTGCCCCGGAAGCAGTTCCGCCACCAGCAGTTACACCACGCATCATATCAACCATTGTTAAAGCAACATATTCACTCATTACTTTATAGCTTGTTTTTTCCCATTCTTCTAAAACTTTTCCATCGCGGTCTAAAACCTTGCGAACAAGATGCGGTTGAACTCTGACACCTTTATTTGGAAATGTTGAATAGGCGGAAACCATTTCGACCAAAGCTGCTTCGCTTGCACCAAGTGCTGACGGAAGACTCGGAGCCATCGGTTGTGTAATTCCCAGACGACGAACCATCTGAGCACCTTTTGGAGTTCCGACTTGTTGAAGCAAATGAACTGCTGCCAAGTTATAAGATTTCGCCAAAGCAATTTTCATCGGCACATTTGCGTGGCTTGTCGAACCATCATAGTTATGTGGTTGCCAACCACCTCGTTTCAGCGGAGCTCCACTAACAACAGTATCCGGTGTAAATCCTTCTTCAACTGCCGCTGCATAAACAAAAGGTTTATAGCACGAGCCGGTTTGCCTTAAGCCCTGCGTCGCATTATTAAATTTGCTTGTGTGAAAATCATAACCACCAACCATCGAAGCAATTTCGCCGGTTTTCGCATCAATCGTTACCATTGCGGCTTGAACTTCGGGTGTTTGAGTTAATTTAACTTTTAAAGTGTGGTCATCATCAGAAACACCTAAAACTTCAAACTCGGCTAAATAACCGACTTTGAGTTCCTTTTTCGGCGTGCTTCCGCTTCTTCCCATATCTTTGGAAGTTAATTTTGCGGTGTATTTTCCAAAACGAATTTCGGCTTCATCGCTGGCGTTGTTAATGTTCATTACCAAGCCTTTAATGAATTCGCCTTCTTCATATTGGTCTTCATACCAATCTGCGTGCTTAAATGTTTTTAACTTTTGAGAAACATCCTTTTGCTCTTTTAATTCTTGATTATTTTCGTCGAGCAAAATATTTAAATAATCGGAACGCCATTTTCTTCCGTTGTCATAAGAACGAAGTCGGCTACGTATAGTACTCGTCGCAATTTCCTGAGCCTCAACATTAATCGTAGTAAAAACTTCCAATCCGCCTTGAGCAACTCGTGTCGTATATTTTTGTTCAAGATATTTTCTGACTTCTTCGACGGGATAATCCCACGCAGTAGATTTTGGCAAAGATTGATAATAAGCCGAATCGGAAAGTTTTATCGGTTTGGCTTTTGCTGCATTAACATCTGCCTGAGAGTATTTGCCGGGAAAGTATTTTGTCATCTGGTCAAGCACTATGTCCCGACGTTCTTTCGCTTTGTCCATATCTCTTGTCGGAGAATAACTTGAAGGGGACTTTGGAATCGCCGCAAGTAATGCCGCTTCTTCCAAACTCAAATCTTTTAGCGTTTTTCCAAAATATGTTCTCGCACCGGCTTCAAATCCATACGCTCCCGCACCGAGAAAAACGTAATTCATATACATTTCAAGAATCTGATTCTTTGTATAAAAACGCTCAACTTCGAGTGACATCATCCATTCGCTTGCTTTTCGTGTATAAGTTTGCTCTTTGGATAAAAACAGGTTTTTGACAAGTTGTTGGGTGATCGTTGAAGCACCTTCTTTTGAACCTGTTGTTACGTTTTTAATAACTGCTCCGGCAATTCGATACGGGTCAATTCCCATGTGTTCTCTGAAACGATAATCTTCAACGGCTATCAGAGCATCTTGAACATTGGCGGGAATCTCGTTGTATTTGATCGGAATACGTTTTTCCAAAGCGAACTCCGCCAAAACAGTTTTCCCATCGTCGGCATAAATTTTTGTAACCTGTGGCGGACGATATGTGGCAAGAGCCGAAACTTCGGTTGAAAACCGTGAGTTATTTAAATAATATGAACCCAAAATTCCCGTCAAACCACCAGCCGCTAAAGCCAGCAAAACAGCCGTCGGAAACCATACGAATTTCCAAATCCCACTCCTTTTTTTTGATTCAACCGATTTAACTTCTTTAGTTTTAAATATTGTAGATTTTGCCATAATTAAAAAACTCCTTAATTAACAAATCGTCTCATTTTAACACTAATCACAAACCCGATTGCAATAAATGTTGAAAGAACCGCCGAAAGTCCTGCACTCATCAGAGGTAAAGGCACACCAATAACGGGCAAAAAGCCCAAAACCATCCCGATGTTCATAAATATTTGGAATATCATTCCGCCGACAATTGACATAATGACAAGCATTCCGACTCTATCGGGCGACTCCCTCGCCCCGATTATAAGCCTGGATAACAAAATCGCATAAGCCAAAAGTAACGAAATACATCCGATAAACCCCGTGTTCTCCGCTGTTACTGCAAAAATAAAATCCGTATGCGGTTCGGGCAAAAACTTCAAAACGCTTTGAGATGTTTCGGGATCACCTTTTATTCCCGTCAATTGTCCTTTTCCAACCGTAATCATTGATTGCACGGTGTGATAACCATAACCACGCGGATCGGCATTTTCGGGATCTAAAATTGCTTCAATTCTTTCTCTTTGATAATTTTTGATGAATCCGGTTTGAACGCCGAGGATATATGCGGTTGGAACAAGAACGATCATCGCCACAATAGCTAATAAAACATATCTCATTTTTATTGCCGAAAGAAACAAGACAACAGCTAATAAAGGAAAATATGTTATTGCTTGTCCGGTGTCCGGTTCAAGCATTATTAAAACCAGAGGCACCGCTAAAATTCCAATTCCGATAAAACATTCCTTGAATCGCAAAGTGCCTTGTTTCCGATTTCCGAAATATTTTGCCAACATTAAAACAACGGGAATTTTGACGAACTCAGACGGTTGGAATCGTCCGATAAACGGAACTGCCAACCAAGCTCTCTGTCCGTTGATCTTTACGCCTAAACCGGGAATCAAAACCAAAACCAACAACACAAGACCAAGAACATAAAAGAAAGGTGCAGCATCAATTATACGACGATAGTCCGAAGTTGCGACGATCAACATTGCTACTAAAGCGATACACAATCCGATGATCTGTTTTGCCCAGTAACTTTCAAAAACGCTGTCATAAACCGGCTGTGCATTATAAATTTGCCAGACACCAAAACAGACGATCGCCACAGCCAAAACTGCTGTCAGCCAGTCAAAATCTTTGAATTGTCTTTTTTCGATTATCGAAACCATTTTATTTATATTGGTCTTTTCTTTTTGGCAGTTGGTCTTTGGATAATTGAATAATTACCAATTAAATTCTTTAGTTTTTTTCTAAGACCGAAGACCTATCTTCTAGCAACTGTATTGCTATTTTCTACCTTTTTTTCCGAATCCTTTTCTTCCGATTCGCCGTCCATATTTACGGATGAAGGATCGAGATATGCCTCAAAAACTCCTTTCACTGCAGGTGCGGCGAAACTTCCGCCAAAACCGACATTTTCGATTATTGCAATCACGGAAATTTCAGGATTATATGCCGGTGCAAAACCAACAAACCAAGCGTGATCTTTTAAGTGTCCGCTATCTTTACCAAGTTCGGTAACTTGTGCTGTTCCCGTTTTCCCGGCGATCTCAAAATCTTTTCCCATTGAAATCCGAGACGCTGTTCCGCCACCTTGAACAACTCCCCACATCCCTTCCAAAACCAATTTATTTTGTTCTTCGGTCATTTCAACAACCTTTAATTCAGGTGGCTGGTATAAATATGCGGGTTTCGGTGCAACATAATTGGCTGATTGCTTATCACCAACTGCACCGATCTCCTTAAATTCTTTAAGAAAATGTGGAGTATATAATTTCCCTTTAACACCAATACTTGAAACCGCCCGAAGCATCGAAATCGGTGTAACATCAACTGTAACCTGTCCGATTGAAGCAAAAACCGTTTCTATATCAACCCATTTTCCGCCGTTTCTTTTCTCAATAGTCTCACGATAATACTTAGGCGTTCGGCTGATCTTTTCGTTCGGCAGATCAACTCCTGTTCGTTTATCATATTCGAAATCTTCGACCATTTTCACCAAACCATCAATACCCATTTTCAAGCCTAAACGGTAATAATACCCGTCGCAGGATTTTGTAATTGCATATTTCAAAGGTGGTGAACCGTGGCTTCCCATACAACGTGTGAATTTACTTCCAATCGTAATTCCGCCACCACAAACCAGATTTGAATTCGTAACAGTAATCACACCTTGTTTTAATCCCGCCACCGATTCTGGAATTTTCCACGTCGAGCCGGGCGGATAGCGTCCTTGAATCGCACGATTGTAAAGCGGTCTTTCTTCATTTTGCCAATATGCGGCGATCTGCTTTCTTCCTTCCTTGGTCGCACTTCCCTGCACAAATACATTCGGGTCGAACGAAGGTAATGAAGCCATCACTAAAAGTTCACCATTTCGCGGATCCATTGCAATAATCGCTCCGCGTTTAGTTGGCGTTGACGCAAGTTGTTGTTCCGCAGCTTTTTGCATACGCAGATCAATTGTCGTGTATAAATCCTGTCCGGCTTGTGGAGGAACCGATGCAATTTCCTGTTGAACACGACCGCGACTATCAACAATTACTTTCCGAAAACCCGGCGTTCCGCGTAATTTATCATCGTAATATTGTTCCAAACCGCCTTTGCCGATAATATCGCCGGGACGAAAACCTTTCTCTTGATATTCGGGTTTTTCCAGTTGTTTCGGGCTTATTTCTCCAACATAGCCGAGAACGTGGGCAAGCGTTTCGCCGAGCGGATAAACTCTCTGTGGTTGAAGTTCGACACGAAGTTCGGGATATTCAAGCGAGTGAGTTTCGACCCAGGTTATATCTTGAAGCGTGGCATTTTCCTTTATGACCATCGTTTCATAGCCCGGACGGGATTTTATGAGTTTTAATCTTTCGTCAATATATTCACGTTCAACTCCCAATCCTTCCGCATATAAACCAACTCTTTCGGAAACATTAACACCTTTGATCGGTTCGTGTGAAAGAGTTACGTTATATGTCGAACGCGAATCAACAAGTAGTTCACCGTTGCGGTCAAAGATCGCTCCGCGTGGTGCCGGAATTCTTATCAAACGAATTCTTTGATTCTCAGCTTGGTCTGCAAATTTTTCACCTTTGTTTACCTGCAAATGATAGAGCCGCACACCAAGAAGAGCCAGTAAAACGAAAGCAATTACCTGAATTGCTCCAACTCTGGTAGATAAATTTTGCGAATAATCGTGTAACTTCATATTATTTCTTGCCTAAACGAATTGGATTGCGTCTTCGTGTTTCACGACGTGGTGCAAAAAAGTCTCGTTTTTTGCGTTTCAAACTTGATGATGAAAAACTGTCTAAAAACAAATAAATAAAAGTTCCCGCAATCGTAGTCCCGATTAATGTATAAGCGATGATGACAAAAGGCTGCGTTCCTAAGTTCTGCCCAAGCAATTTGTGCATCCCGAAATAGACCAAATCATCCAACAAACAAGCTCCCGCTATGACGGGAATTCTAAGTAAAAGGTTGTCCAAATATACACGTCTCGCCAACTCCGAAACTATGTATGCTATCAATGTTTTAGAGAAACCATTCGCTCCCAAAAGACCACCGCTTAAAGCATCAACCGAGATACCTGCGATCGTGCCGAATAAAATTGCTTTAATTGAATTTCTCTGAAGTGCGGCGTAGACAACTATAATGAGCGGCAAATCCACATAAGCAAACGATTCGTGGACATTCCGAAGTGTCCACTGCAATAATATTGCAATAATCAATGCTACTGTAATTTTGACCTGTTCCATATATTTGGTTAATGGCTGATCGTAAATAGTTTATTGTTTTTTCTTAGTATAAATACCCGCAAACTATTAACAATTAACCATTTACAATTAACTATCTTTCTTCTTCCTTAACCGCATTTGGCAAGGCTTCCTCATATTTTTTAAGCGGCGGTGGATTATAAAGCAAAACGGCGACTTCCTGCATCGAATAAATTTTTGCACTCGGACGTATAAAAATCTGATGTGGAACGGTTGCCGAACCGGTTCTAACCTCACTTATTTCACCAAGTTTTAATCCAGCCGGATAAATTCCGCCCTGTCCTGTGGTATAAACTACATCTCCTTTAGTAACAGGAATATAGCCTGGCACGTAATTCATCTCCAACTCATTCTTTTTGCTTGTTCCACGCACAACTCCGAGAGCGTTCGATTCGCCAAGTTCGCCGACAATCGCTCCCAAACCCGATTTATCTCTTGTGATTAAATCAATTTGTGCGGTCAGAGGACTTACTGCCGTAACTCTGCCAACTAATCCGCCATCAACAACGATCGGCATATTTAATTTTACGCCATCCAAAGTTCCACGATTGATAATTGCCGTATCAAACCAAGCGGATGTATCACGTCCAATGATTTGAGCAGAAATAATTTTGTATTCAGTTTGTCCTTTTAAGTTTAAGAGTTCTTTGAGTCTTTTATTTTCTACAGTGAGTTCTTTACTCTTTTGAACTTCAACTTGAAGTTCCTGAACTTTTTGCTTGAGTTTGTCATTTTCGGATTGAGCAGAACGAAGGTTTCCAACCGATTCAAAAAAACCTGAAACCGCTGTGCTTGCATAAGTTACAGGAGATTGAACAAAATTCGCAAAGGCTTGTGTCCAAACCCTTATAACCCTCTGTTGATTATCTGCTTTGGCATCATATGCCATTAAAATAAAATTGCCCAAAAGCAATGCGAGCATCAACCAAGGTGTCAATCGCCAAACTTCTTTTTGAGTTCTTTCAACTGCCATTATAATCAATTACGAATTACGAATTTCAAATTATTAATTCGTTCTTCATTCGTAATTCGTAATTTGAAATTCGTAATTGACTTAACTTCCTGTCATCAGGGAATTATCCCATTTCACACGTTTGAGAAGTTCTATATCCGAGAGCATTTTCCCTGTTCCGAGAACAACCGAGGAGAGCGGATCGTCAGACACAACAACGGGCAAACCGGTTTCGATCATCAGACGTTTATCAAGATTTTTCAGCAACGCACCGCCGCCGGTTAAAACGATTCCACGCTCAACTATATCAGCCGATAATTCCGGCGGAGTTCTTTCAAGTGCGACGCGAACCGCATTAACAATTGTTGAAACCGAATCCGAAAGTGCTTCACGAATTTCTTCGTCGGATATTGTAATTGTCTTAGGAATTCCCTCGATCAAATTACGTCCACGAACTTCCATCGAAAGCGTTTCATCCAAAGGAAAACCCGAACCGAGTGCGATCTTAATCGCTTCTGCCGTTCGTTCACCGATGAGCAAATTGTATTTGCGTTTGATAAATTGCGTGATGGACTCATCCATCTCATTTCCCGCCACGCGAACAGCTCTTGAATACACGATTCCCGAAAGCGAAATCACTGCAATGTCCGTTGTTCCGCCGCCGATGTCCACGACCATATTTCCGTGTGGTTCCGTGATCGGAAGTCCTGCACCGATTGCCGCCGCCATCGCTTCTTCAACAAGATAAACTTCGCTCGCTTTTGCACGATACGCCGAATCTTCAACCGCACGGCGTTCGACCTGTGTAATTTCCGAAGGAATTCCGATGACCACACGCGGACGCACCCACGATTTTCCGTTATGAGCTTTGCGTATAAAATGCTGAAGCATCTTTTCGGTTACTTCAAAATTTGCGATCACGCCGTCCTTCATCGGGCGGATCGCGACGATATTTCCCGGCGTTCTGCCGAGCATTTCTTTTGCGTCGCGTCCGACCGCTTCGACCTGATTGGTAACTTTGTTAATTGCCACGATTGAAGGTTCGCTGACAACGATGCCACGACCTTTCGCATAAACCAGAGTGTTGGCAGTTCCTAAATCAATTGCCAAATCACTCGAAAACATACTAAATATAGACTTAAATGCCATTTCTTAAAATTATCCGTTATTAAATTATTGTTTTAAATTATGTCTGTTTTGAAAAGGATCAGCCATCTCAAAAACCGCTTGAGCCTAACTTTTTGGGGTAAGACTTTCGCACCAAACATTTAACCTATAAGCATACACTTAATGGGCTATGTTTTTCCAACGGAGAGTAAGCATAATTTATAATTTTTTACTCAAAAAATAAAATACCGAATTGCAAAATTGCCAAACACGCTGAATTTTCCTTAAAATTTAATTTTTCATAGGTATTTACGCTTCAATATATTTAAGAATCAATCATTTTTCCTTCTTTGAAAAGAGTAGTATCCACAGTATTTAGGAAATAGATTTGAAAAATAAAACTAAACATATTGGAGTTGTGGAAATAATATTTGAAGTTATATGATGGATTAAACAATGCGAATCAAGAATTAAAAAACTTTAAGACTTGATTCGCATTATTAATAACTTTTTCTATTTTTTGACCTTTTTTTGTTACTGCTTTATTAATTTTCAAAATCAGCCCGAAAGATCATGTCATCAACATCTTCAAACAAAGTCAGCGATTGTGTGTTTTGATTGAAAATGTAGTTTTTGTGCTGAACGCTGATAACATAAAACTGTCCAACCTCGACATTATCAAAGGCGAAATAGCCGAATTGATTGGTAACGGCAACTCTTGGCACGATCAAAGTTCCGCCCGTTAAAGTTAAAACGGCATTTTTTATTCCGTTTTTATCGGCATTTAAGACCAAACCGCGAATCATCACTCCGGCGGCGGTTTGTGTGAAAGGCGGCGGCGGAAAGAACCCTGTGCCGATGCTAAACGGCGGATTGCTCATTCTAGTTCCGGCGGTTGCTTGTCCGTTGGCACTTGTTATTGAAAATATATTTCCATTATCCGAACTGACACCGCCGCCTGAAGAGATCACCGATTTTGTAATCGTAAAATCTCCGCCGCTTTGTCCGTTGGTAAAAAACGGCAAAGACAAACCGAAAGCCGTTACAAAAAATAAAAATAAAAATTTATTTGTCATCTTTTTCATCTTTTTTCTCCTCCTTGTCATCTTTATCCACCTTAACCACTTTGGAATCTTTTGTTTCATCCTGTTTTTTGTAAAGTTCGGGATAAAGATAAGCACCTTTTTCTTTTTCGGTTTTTTCGACCTCGACCTTGATGCGGTTTTTCTCGGCAAACGGGTCTTGGCGAATGCCGGTTATTTGCCACGAAACTTTAACGGTCGGTTTGTCGGTTTTTATTTTGAACCGATTATCTTTTATTTCTTCGAGAACGATAGCTTGAGCAAATTGACCGATGACGGTAAGCTGATAACGAAAATCACGGTTGAGAACCTCAAAGTAATCAGGTAATTTAACAATAGCCTCGCCGTTTTCATTGGTCGTAACATTACCGTTATAGACATTCATCATATCGGGAGATTCGACGAATGAATGAAAGAGAAATTTATTTTCGGGATCAAGCGGATGATCAATCTTAAATGAACCGCCGCCTTTGGAAAGTGTGCCGGAAACATTCATACTCCCCGGCACTTGGACGGTATCGCTACCCGTTCCCAAGACAACCGTGTTTGGAGTATTGGCAGTTGCTCCAATACCGATGGCAGTAGCATTACCGCCTGTCGCATTCGAATTTGCACCGATGGCTGTGTTGCCTCCGGTCGAATTGTTATTGCCGACATTGGCAAATGCCCCGACGATGGTGTTGAAACCTCCCGAAATATTCTGGTTGCCGGCACTCTCTCCGATAAAGACATTAGAACTGCCCGAAGTATTCAACCTACCGGCATCGCGTCCGAAGAATGAATTGTTATTGCCGTTTGTATTCTGATCTCCGGCTTCGTAGCCGAAAAACGAATTGTTATTGCCGTCCTCGTTGTTCTCACCCGCTCCAACTCCGAAAAATGAATTTCTGCTTCCGCTCACATTACTGCCGCCTGCAACACTCCCGAAGAATGAATTTTCATCTCCGATTGTATTGGATACCCCTGTCAGATTTCCAAAAAAAGAATTATTATTGCCAAGTGTGTTTGAAGTGCCGGCAAGTTCACCGAAGAATGAATTGGACGATCCGGTTGTATTTTCTCTTCCTGAATTTGAGCCGAAAAAGGAATTGAAACTGCCGATATTTTTATTACCTGCAAAATTGCCGAAGAACGAGTTATTATCGCCGCTTTGGTTTAGCCGTCCGGCAAAATTGCCGAAGAACGAATTATTAACACCATCGGTATTGCTGAATCCGGCTTCACTTCCGAAGAAAGAGTTTTTATCCCCGTTAACATTACTTCTGCCCGCCTGAGAGCCGAAGAAAGAATTGTTACTGCCGTTATCAAAAAGATTATTGTTGCCGACATTATTTCTGCCTGCCTCAAATCCGAAAAAAGAATTGCTGTTGCCGAGAGTGTTTTGATTGCCGGCATCCTTGCCGAAAAAGGCATTTCTGATTCCCGTTGTGTTACTTAAACCGGCTTGTCGACCGAAAAATGAATTGCCGTCGGCAGTATTGTTTCTGCCGGCATCATTTCCGAAAAATGAGTTATCTCTGCCTAATACATTATTAAGCCCCGAAGAGAAACCGAAAAATGAATTTTCCGTTCCGGTCGTATTATTGAATCCGCTGGCTGTACCGAAAAAAGAGTTGACATTCGCGGTCGTATTCTTATTTCCGGCAAAAGCACCGAAAAAAGAATTGCTGATGCCCGTGCTGTCTCTGCCCGCTTCAAAACCGAAAAATGAATTGTTGCCGTTGGTCGTGTTGGCTGAACCCGCACTCTTCCCAAAAAACGAATTGGCAGTTCCGATCGTATTAGAAAAGCCGGCAAGGGAACCAAAGAAAGAATTATTCAATCCGTTCGTATTGTTAAAACCCGATTGAGAACCGAAGTATGAATTTCCATTCCCACCATTGTTGTTTCTGCCGGCTTCCGAACCGAAGAAGGAGTTTTGACGACCACTGATATTTGAAAGTCCGGTTTGATAACCAAAAAATGAATTATCACTCGCGGGCAGAGGCGGAAAACCGCCGCCATCGTTGGTATTGTTTTTGCCGGCTTGATAACCGAAAAATGAATTGCGTCCTCCCAAATCGTTCAGCATTCCAGCCTCGAAACCGAAAAAGGAACTTCCACTTATACGGTTGTCGCGTCCGGCTCTGACTCCGAATATAGAGTTTTCTGATGCATTATCATTGACAGATCCGGCATCGGTTCCGAAATAAGAGTTTTCAAACCCGTTTGTATTAAAACGACCGCTGCCGGAACCGAAAAAAGAGTTGCTGAAGCCTGTATTAAGTTCGCCCGAGAATGCACCGAAAAAAGAATTCTGTGTGCCGATCGTATTTGTTTTGCCGGAATTTACGCCGAAAAATGAATTGTTATTGCCGGATAAGTTTGCAACTCCGGCGGATGAACCGAAGAATGAGTTGTTGCTTGAGATGTTTGCAAATCCGGCGTTAAAGCCGACGAAAGTATTATCGTTACCCGTCGAATTCTGATTACCGGCATTTTGTCCGAAGAAGGAATTGTTGCTGCCCGAAGTGTTGGTAAATCCGGTCGAAACGCCGACGAATGTGTTATTGCTTCCGTCCGCATTAGCTCGTCCGGCAGATGTGCCGAAAAATGAATTATTGTTGCCGGTCGTATTTGACAGTCCAGCCGAGTTGCCAAAGAAGGAATTATTAAAACCTGTGTTAACTGATCCGGCATTTACTCCGGTGAATGTATTGAAATTTCCCGTAATGCTTAAAACTTTATTGCTCGCAAGCCGAAACTCCGTTTGTGCGTCGAAAATATCGGCTTTGCCGGAACCGTTTATTTCAAAAGCGGCGGTTTGGGACATTCCGAATTGATTTTGAATATAGTTATTGCTTCCTGCCGGAACGCTCGCCACGGGAATTTCTCCGACCACCTTGCTTCCGGTCAAATCCGTAATTTCTCCGTCCGAGACACAACCGTTACACGCCACATCATCCGACTGTCCCGATGTCAAACTCCGAATCGCGTAAGGCACACTTGTAACTTCTTGACGCGGATTTAAGGTTACAAAACTTTCACCCGCATTTCGCCGCACGGCGATCTCCAGAAAACGCATCGAACCGTCAAAAACAGGTAAAACGCCTTCGGGAGATCTCAAGGGCGAAGCGTCAAAATCTAGTTGAACGGTAAAAACACCGTTGACGACCAATACATTCAGATTCTCGATGGTCGAACCGATTTGTGTTCCGCCCGAAGCGACATCAAAAAGGCTAAACTGCATTTGATATGAACCGTTCGCGGGCATTGATGTGTCGTTCAATTCTCCTTGAAAAGTAAAGGTTGTGGTTTGTCCTGTAACCGATAAGGCGATAAAGATACGCAGCAAAATTGAACCAACAAAATGGCGTTTGTTTTGAAATAATTTCTTTATCATAGTTTTTTTCTCCTACAAATATTTTTCTCATTTAACTCAATTTACTTCTTTTAGCGATAGCGAATCGAAGCTGATGAAAAGTTGTCGTTCATCCGTTTCGATAAAATGAACTTGATTTGTCTCGTTTATTTCAATGTGCTAATTCGGAAACGCCACGAACTCTAAATCTTTGATCGCATCTTTAACCGTAACGACCTGCGGCGAAAACTGATAAACCTTGTGCCGAACGTCCAAAACATAGACCTCGCCGACCGCAATGTTATTAAAACGGAAATAGCCGAAATTGTTTGTCAGTGCAGTTCGCACCTCGCCGTTTGAACTCATCATCATTAATTGTGCTCTTGGAATACCGTTTCCCGAAGCATTAATAACCCGTCCACCAACCGAAACCGCGGCGGCAGTCGGTGCGAAATTGCCGATGCTCCAGTCAGAAAATTCCTCAATGCTGGTAACTGTGGCTGTTCTTTGTATTGTGTCAATGAAGAAAGGCGATACTTGAATCGGAGCTTCGCCGTTTTCACTCCTAAAGACTCGATAGAGTGCGGGATTACCATTTTCGTCCAGCACGTCCCAATGGAAAGTAATATCAACTCTAAGAGTTCCGTCTTTATCCACACTCCAAACTCTTTTGACGGACTGCGTCGGACTTAATCGGGACAGAAATTTTTCGCTTGCGGTAACCCTCAACGACGGAGTGTCAACCAGACTCGTAACCGTAACATCAACGGGTGATGCTTGATTGCCATTGGTTTTCGTGCCGACCGGAATACGATGTGTCCCCTTCGTGGCGAAAAATACTTCAACCTGTGAATCAATAAAATTACTGCCAACCGGAGTCAAAAGACCGTTGGGCTGAATCGTAACCGAATTGACCGTCGGAATGACATCAAGAAGCACTTCGCTGTCGGTTATAATAGTTACATCGTCAATTATTTCTGGCACTTCATTCAAATCCCAGGTTGCATTTTCTGTCCATCCTTGTTGAAGTTGAGCGACGGATTTAAAATTAGAACGATTGACTACTGTGTGATTAGCAGGTTGGACGAAACTGCCAACCATCCAGCCTTTTTCCGGGTCAAACGCAAGAGATTCAGTAAGTTGTGTTCTCGCAGAAGATCCGACAATGGCATTAGCCGGAGTAATAGATCCGGTTGTGCCGACGTTGCCCGCCCCGTGAATAAAGGCTCCGGCATCGGTCAATCCGCCGTTGTCGCAACGTGTACAGCGAATAACATAATTGCCGTTGGAGAGCGGGGTTATTGTGCCAAAATCCCCTAGGCGATCATTCGCCGCACCGCCGACCACGCTGTTGTCGGGCGAAACAACCTGTCCGGCACAGAAATCATTTCTTGCACTGCAATGCGTTACCGCACCCGCCTTGCTGAATGGACTATTGTTCCAATCGGGGCTGGCGAGAACGTAATTCCCTTTTGATCTGTCGAGCAGAAAGACTATATTAGCTGAGCCGGAAATGCTGCAACTACCGCCGATACAATCGCCCGATGTGCTTCCGGTTAAGCTGTTGGTTTCCGTTACTGCTACGTTTTTGCAGGAATTCGGGTCGCCAATGTCGCACGGCGTTACCGCACCGACTTGTGTGATCGCACCCTTGCTCCAATTTGGGCTGACCACGACATATTTGCCATTTTCAAGAGCAGCAGCCGTGCCGACCCGATCGAAGGGGGTAGTACCATATAAACCGTCGGCGGCTGTAACCTGTCCGCTACATCCTAACGGATCATCACATCTCATAACGATTCCGGCATCGGTTACGCCGTTGATGTCCGCTTCTGGAGAACCAATAACATCCCACCTTTGAAGTCCCGAGACATCGGTCAAGAAGCGGATACGGTCTTCGAGCTGAGCACCTGTAAGCACTCGTAAAGTCTGTGCCGGAGAATTTAATTCCGCCGAATTGACTGAAAAAGGTGCACCGATACAACCAATCCCGCCGTCGTCGCAGAAAGCAACCATTCCGACATCGGCAATCGCACCATTGTCCCAATCGGGACTGCTGACGGCGTAATTGCTGTTGTCCAGAAATGCAATGCCGCCACTGCTGACGCTGTCGCCGGGCGTTGTGCCGACAATCGAATTGGCTGACGAAACCGCACCTGTGCATCCGCCTGCACCACAAAATGTCGCCGCACCCGCGTTTTGCATTGACACGCCATTGTCCCAACTCGGACTGCTGACAACATAATTGCCGTTGGGCAAAGCCGTTACGCCGCCCTGACCGACGAAATCATTGAAACGCGAGCCGACCAAACTGTTTCCTATATCAACTACGCCAAAACAGCCCGTTGTCCCGTTGCAAAATGTAACCGCACCCGCACCTGCGGTTGGAGGCGACGGATTTACCCACGCCGTGCTTATCA
Source organism: Pyrinomonadaceae bacterium (assembly GCA_041746235.1). Classification (GTDB taxonomy): domain Bacteria; phylum Acidobacteriota; class Blastocatellia; order Pyrinomonadales; family Pyrinomonadaceae; genus Aridibacter. The sequence goes on from JBGTHN010000108.1 coordinate 16,730, forward strand.
CGACATAGTTTCCGTTTGCCAATTCGGTTACGCCGGAAGAAGCGACTTGGTCGAGATTCCTGTCGCCGACCAGTGAATTAGTCTCGGAAACTACGCCCGTCGGACAGCCCGTTGTGCCATTACAAAAGGTTGCCGCACCCGCATTGTTGATCGTGCCGTTGTCCCAATTCTGACTGCGAACGACAAAATCTCCATCGGACAAAACCGTTACGCCATTACTGCTGATTTGATCGTTTGTCGCACTGCCGATTAAGGAATTTGAATCGGAAACCGAACCCGTACAGCCCGTCGTGCTGTTACAAAAAGTTACTGCACCGACATTTGAAACCAACGGAGCAGGATTGTCCCAATTCGGACTACGAACGGCATAATTTCCGTTTGGTAAAACGACGATGCCGCCGCTTCCAACTTGGTCGGTGGTTGAACCGCCAATGAGCGAGTTTGTTTCAGTAACCAAACCCGTACATCCCGTCGTGCCACTGCAAAACGTAACTACGCCGACATTTGCCGTAGCAGGCGAAGGTTTGTCCCAATTACTGCTTCGCACGACATAGTCGCCGTCGCTCAAAACAGTAACGCCCGTGATGCCGATATTATCAAGCAACGATCCGCCTACCAGACTATTTGCGGCGGAAACCGTTCCGTTACAACCCGTCGTCCCATTGCAGAATGTAACCGCACCGACATCAGTCGTCCCCCACCTCGTGCTTCGGACAACATAATTTCCATTTGGTAAAACAACTACGCCGGGATCGCTCACACGGTCATCAGGATCGCTTCCCGTCAGCGAACCAATAAGTGCGAGTGTCGTGCCGTTGAAAAGATGCACAGCACCGACATTCGACACCAGACCCGGTGCATCATAAAGCGGATCCGTCACGAGAATATTCCCATTCGGCAAAATATAGACAAACGTGCCGAACTCTTCACTTCCGACAGGAGGAAGAATTTGCTCCTGAACACTGGCTTGTGCCGAGATCATTGTCAATAAGACTACTAATATAACAGCTAAATTTTTGACTGAAATTTTTAGAATTTGCTTTTTCATTATTTAATACTCCTTTTTGAAAGTGATTCGAAGCAGATGAGGAGTTGTCGTCCATCCGTTTCGGTGAAATGAACCTGATTTTCTTCGACCAAACGATATATCGTGCGGGGCGTAACGGCGATAGTTTCCGCCGCTGATTCCGGCGAGAGCATTTTGACCTGACGCTCGCAAAAGTCGCATCGGGCAAAAATTGCCGTCCGGCGATGAACCAAGAACTTTTCGCTTTTTTCTACCGTAAATTCTATTGTCCGTCTGGTAATTTTCATTTGGCTTAAATTTTTTTCAGTTCGGTGCTAAAATACTTGGCACTTCGATACTTTTTATTGATCGGGTTCGTTTATGAACGGACTATAACCAAAAAAGGGTTGAAAAATCCTTCTAAATTTCGGAAATTTTACGAAAAATCCCGAAAAAGCGATGAATAAATTAGCCCGTCGCTTCTACGAATTTGCTTCCTTCCGCGTTGATGCGGTGGAACGCCGACTTTGGTGCGAAGGTGAGATTGTGCCGCTCACGCCGAAAGTCTTCGATATTTTGATTGCCTTATTGGAAAATTCCGGTCGGACAGTTGAAAAAGAAGAATTGATAGAAAAGGTTTGGGCGGATACTTTTGTCGAAGAAGGCAATCTCAACCGCAACATCTCAACGCTTCGCAAAATCCTCGGCGACGACAGCCACGAACAGCGATTTATCAAAACCATTCCGAAACAAGGCTATCGCTTTACCGCTGATGTGCGGGAAATTTTGGATGAAGAAGAAGAGTTGATGCTCGAAAATAAAACAAAATATCAACTCAAAATTCAGGAAGAAATCTTTGAAGACTTTCAAGAAGGTGAGAAAAAAGATCACCGTATCACCGTGTCTCCGCGTCTCCGCGTCGCCCTGGTCGGTATAGTTTTAATGTTGATCCTTGCCGCGGTTTCGGCTTGGATGTGGAATCAATCGGCGAAAAATGAGGCTCGAACTTTGGCTTTGGTTACAGATAGCGAAAAATCGGAAGCCCTTGAACTTTATCGAAAAGGGCGTGAATTATGGCAAACACGCGACGGCAAAGACCTGCACGAAGCGACTCTCTTGCTTGAACAAGCCGTCCAAAAAGACCCGAATCTGGCACTTGCTCACGCGGCTTTGGCGGATGCTTACGCTTTTGATTACAGAAATTGGAAAAAGGCGGAAAACACCGCCCGCGAAGCTATCAGGCTTGATGCGAATTTGGGCGAACCGCACGCAACTATCGGTTTTGTCAAGATGTTTTGGGAGTGGAAAATTCAGGAAGCCGAAAACGAATTTAAACTAGCCGTCCGTTTGAGTCCGAACTATGCCACCGCTCATCAATGGTATGCGATCAATCTCCATGCCTTCGGAAATTCGGGCAATGCGGCTTTTGCCGAAATGAAAAAGGCTCTGGAATTAAAACCCGATTCGGTTTCGATCAATGCCGATATGTGCCAGACATTTTATTTTCTTCGCCGTTACGACGAAGCTATCGCTCAATGCAAAAAAACACTAGTGATGGACGATAAATCTCACAACGCCTATCAATATCTATACGAAATTTATACTACTAAAAAAATGGACAAAGAAGCATTTGAAACATATTTTAAGATCCAAGAAATTACTCTAACACCTTCGCCGCCCGATGTTTTGGAAAAACTTCAAAAAGCATATCAAACAGGCGGTATCAAATCATTTTGGGAAAATCAGATAGAATTCTTATCCGTTAAATCTCCGCTTCATTATCGAATCGCTCAATATCACGCCCGTCTCGGCAAAAAAGACCTAGCCTTTTTGCATCTGCAAAAAGCATACGAATCCCGCGATTTTGAATTTTATCTGTTTCTCGCCGATCCGACATTTGACGAACTTCGCACCGACAGACGCTACAAAGAATTGAGCGATGTTTTACTGTTGCGTGAAAAGTGAAATTTTGAAATTTCCTAAAAGTAAGGCTCATGACCTTTTTTAATTGATTAAAGATCTATGCAGAGAGTTCAAGAAAACTTCGACAAACAGGCATTTATGAAAA
>JBGTHN010000109.1:0-4329 GCA_041746235.1 Pyrinomonadaceae bacterium
GCAAGTGATTCGTTCACGATAATTTCGCAAGACCGCGAAAGAGTTCGGCTCGGACACGATACGCTTCGCAATAAATTTTTGTCCGATGAAGCATTTAAACTGTCAATTGATGCGATTTCCCGATTTAAATCAATCGCCGAAACACGCGAAGCAGATATAATTCTTGCTGTTGCAACCGCGTCTGTTCGTGAAGCAAATAATGCTGCGGAATATGTTGAAGCAGTCGAAAAAGCAACGGGAATTCACGTCGAAATTTTGCCTTCGTTGGAAGAAGCAAGAATTATAGGGGTTGCCACCTCGCAATATTTCGGCAAGAAAAATGGTTCGCTTTTAAATATAGACATCGGCGGCGGTTCAACCGAACTCTCCCTGATGGAAAATGATGAACCGAAAAAACTTTTTTCAATGAAACTCGGTTCAGTCGGTTTAACCGAAAAATATCTTTTGAGCGATCCGCCGACAAAAAAAGAAATAAAAAAACTCAAAAAAGAAATTCAGTTTGCACTCGAAAAACCTAGACGAAAAATAATGGGCGAAAAATGGCAATTATCGTCGGGAACTTCCGGCACGATTTTGGCAGTCGCCTCGATGCTCAATCTTATTGCGGAAAATGATCTGTTTGAGAATCCGACGATAGAATTTGACCGTTTAGTTGACCTAAACCAAAGACTTATCAAGTTAAATTTAGAAAAACGCACGACAATTTCCGTTATCAATGAGCGTCGAGCGGAAGTTATCATTGCGGGCGGTTTGATTCTCGAAGGTGTGATGGAAGCATTAAATATCAAGTCGCTTGAATCCTGCTCTTATGCCCTGCGTGAAGGTGTTATCATTGATTATATGCAAAAAGCCGAAACAGAAAGTTTGCCGCCTGTTCCAGATGTTGAAGACATCAAACTGCGTGATGTTTTCGCCATCGGCAGACGTTTCGGCTACGAAGAATCGCACGCTCTGCAAGTTGCGACAATGGCGGAAAAACTTTTTGACAGACTCGCTCCCGTTTACAACTTAAATCGCCACGAACGGACATTCCTATCCGCCGCCGCACTTCTGCACGATGTCGGTTATCACATCTCGCACGAAGCTCATCACAAACATTCCTTGTATTTAATAAGACATTCCGAAATGACCGGATTTAACGAAGCGGAAAAAGCGATCATCGCCAATATCGCCCGCTATCACCGCAAATCTCTACCGAATGAAACGCATTACGATTATATGGCTTTGAGCGAACACGACCGCGAAACAGTCAACAAAATGAGTTCGATCCTGCGTATCGCCGATGGTTTAGACAGAGGTTATGAAGGTCGAGTCGAAGATATAATAATCGAAAAAGACGGCAAAAAATTATCCCTCACATTGGTCAGCAATGAGGATTGCTCAAGCGAGATTTATGCAATCAAGATGAAAAAGGAATCGTTTGAATTATTTTACGAATGCGATCTAATAGTTAAACAAACCTTTCAAAAAGATAAATTGAAAGAAGCTGTATCTCTTTAAAATAATGATTAATCTAAAGATTTTGATAGTTTTAAGATTCATTTCGTTTTCTCTCCTAAAGTAAAAATTTTGGTCTCTACTTACTTCAGCGAGATTTTTTTGCAAAAGGTGACACACACAGACACAAATTTTATAAACACCTAAATTACTCAGTTAAAATTGTCTTATTTATTAATGATCGGAGGCAAAATTTGATTTTTTGCCTCCAAATAACCAATTGGGGGCTTCCCCGAAACCTGCGGGGGTTTCCCCGACACTTGCGGGGTTTCCCCCGAAACCTGCGGGGGTTTCCCCGACACTTGCGGGGGCTTCCCCGACACTTGCGGGGGCTTCCCCGACACTTGCGGGGAAGCCACTAATTCATTTGGGGAATATAACAATTCTTCTGTTGCCATCTGTCAATTGAATTATGAACAAAAAATATAGTGATCTAAAACTTTTTAAAGTTTTAGATCACTATATTTCATAAATTATCAGGAGTGATTAGTGTGCCGAAGGAATTGGTTTATCCGTTGCGAGTCCGAAGTTTTCGTATCTTACATTACTGCTCGATGTTTCCAGAATATACCAGATTCCGTTGCGATAGACGCTGACATCCGCTTTGCCGTCTCCGTCATAATCTCCGACTACGACCGGATTATCTCCGGTTTGCCCAAAGAATTCTTCACGAAGCGTGTTATCCGAACTGTTCAAGATAAGAAACTTGGCTTGTTTAGCTGCTGCCGGTTGCTAGACCGCAATATCGGTTCTGCCGTCGCCGTCAAAATCTGCCGGTGTTGCTATGTCAGAACTAATTCCCCAATTAGCCGTCGTCAAACTGTTGGTTGAAGAATTTCGTATCCACCATTCCGAACTTCCGCCGTTAAAGGCTCGGAGAATTGAAATATCCGTTCTTCCATCTCCATCAAAATCTGCGAACGCATTGCCGACTATATTAAGTCGAGCGATGGCAGTTCGTGCCTTGTCGTGAAAAGTATCAAACAAACCGCCAACGATAAATTTGCCGTCGCTTTGCGGTATCGCCGTTTGAACACTCTGACTAGCTCCTGTTCCGATATTAAATGTAAAATCTCGTGTGCCATCTGCATTTAGTCTTGCAAGACGATTAATATTAGTTCCATTGTAAGAGACAAAGGTTCCTCCGATAATAATTTTCCCGTCGGATTGAACTGCTATCGCAGTAACACTGCTGGCTGTGCCTCCCGTCCCAATAGCACCACTGCCGGACATAAATGTCTGGTCAACTGTTCCATCTATATTGAAGCGAAAGTTTAATTGGTAAATATTTTACAGCATCCTTTTTTTACATTGATTAAAACGAATCTTTTTTAGCTTTCTAATCTTCCAAATACCCGAATTTGCCTGACTGAAAATCTTCGACCGCTTGCCGAAGTTCTTCTTGTGTATTCATCAAAAATGGTCCGTAGGAAGCGATCGGTTCATCAATCGGTTCACCGCTCATCAACAATAAAACGCTGTCTTCTTCCGCTTCAACAAAAATTTCTTCGCCGTCGTTTTTGAAAAGAACAAAATTATCGGTTGGAGCAGTTTCGGTTTTGTTTATTTTTGCTTGCCCTTCGATCACCAACATTGCGGTCGTATAATTTTCAGGCAGATTTATCATCAACGAAGTTCCTTTTTTCGGTTTTAAGTTATAGAGATGAACCGGAGAAAACGTCGTCGCCGCACCTTTTACGCCGTGAAATTCACCTGCAATTATTTCGACCAAACCACCATCATCGGGCAATTCGTATCTGCCCATCTGCTCGTTGGTTATCGCTTGATATTTAGGCTCTGTCATTTTGTCTTTGGCGGGAAGATTTACCCAAAGTTGAACCATCTGAAACAAACCACCTTGTCTGTTAAATTCTTCTTCGTGATATTCCTTGTGCAAAATTCCCGCTCCGGCGGTCATCCATTGCACATCGCCTTCGCCAATAATTCCGCCACCGCCCGTGCTGTCATGATGTGCAACTTTTCCTTGATAAGCGATCGTAACGGTTTCAAAACCACGATGCGGATGCGGTCCCACGCCCAATAATCTCGTGCTTGGCTCAAACTCATATTTCGAGTTGTAATCCAACAAATAAAACGGACTCATTCGTCTATTTCCCAATCTTTCATAAGGAAAAAAGCCGTGAACCCTAAATCCATCTCCAACCCAATGAACGGGAGGCGGTGCAATAATCTGCTCAACCGTTTTTGTTTTCGCTTCAAGTTTGTTTTCCGGCTTCATAATAATTCCTCCTATTTTTGCTACTCAGCCATTCTTCGTTTCCTATCAACATCAATCTCAGGATTTTCTTTTGCAAATTGTTCGGCGGGTTTTGTATCTATTTGTCCTCTTAAAGGTTTTGTGCCGATGTTTGATTTGAAATTCCCGTTCATCTCATAAAGTCTTCGATATTGGGCGGAGTTTCTGATTACGCCTTTGACGTAGCCGCGTGTTTCGGTAAAAGGGATTTCTTCGACGAATTCATCCATTGCCAGAGGCAATTCATTTCGCCAGCGGACGACTCTTCCGGGACCGGCGTTGTAAGCGACCGCCATATATTCGATTCGCCCGTATTTGCTCAATTGTTCACGCATATATGCAGTGCCAAGTTCGATGTTTAGGCGTGGTTCATAAAGTGCGTTTGAAGAAATGCTTGATGAACTTGTTTCACTGTATTTTCGAGCCATTGCCTGAGCCGTCGGAACAAGCAATTGCATTAGTCCATAAGCTCTCGCACTTGAAGCGGCTCTTGGGTTGAAAACCGATTCCTGACGAATCAAACCTGCGACCTGATATGGATCAAGGTTGCGTTTTTCTGCCCAAAATTTAATGTC
>JBGTHN010000110.1:0-8985 GCA_041746235.1 Pyrinomonadaceae bacterium
AAATTGCAATTTTGATGGGCGGAAGATTAGCGGAGGAAATATATTTTGGTCAAGAAAATGTAACGACCGGAGCTTCAAACGACATTGAACGTGCAACTGGTTTGGCAAGAGCAATGGTTTGTGAATACGGAATGAGTTCGCTCGGACCGCTTACTTTTGGGAAAAAGGAAGAACAGATTTTCTTGGGACGTGAGATCAATCAACATCGTGATTATTCGGAAGACACAGCGATCAAGATTGATAGCGAAGTCCAAAAGATCGTTGCTGACCAATATGAATTTGCAAGAAGTATTTTGGAAGAAAACGCCGATGCAATGGTTAGACTTTCGGAAGCATTGCTTGAAAAAGAAACTCTTGACAGCGTTCAAATTCGGCGAGTGGTCGCAGGTTTACCTCTTGATGATGACGATGGGAGTCCTGAATCTGATGACGATGGAAGTCCTGAAAAGTCGAAGAGTCCGTTCAAAAAACCGATTCTTCCTCCGATAACGGGAAATAATCCGGCAACAGCCTAACGATTGGTAAAAAGTAAAAAAGACAAAAGTTAAGAAATTTTCTTGCTTTTGTCTTTTTTGTTTGTAAATTACAATTGAAAGAAATGAAAAAATATTGGCAAACATCTCAGCGTCAGTTTGATTGTTCAAACAAAACGCTCGTTATGGCGATCTTAAATGTTACGCCCGATAGTTTTTCTGATGGCGGAAAATTCCAGACGATTAAAGACGCTTTAAAACAAACTGAGAAATTTGTGAATGAAGGTGCAGACGTATTGGATATCGGCGGAGAATCAACACGCCCGAATAGTAAAAGAATTTCCGTCGAAGAAGAATTAGAAAGAGTTGTTCCGATAATTGAGGCAATAAAAAAGCGGTTTGAGATTCCTGTTTCGATTGATACTTCAAAAAGTTTTGTTGCGGCAAAAGCAATTGAAGCAGGTGCGGAAATTATCAATGATATTTCAGGTTTGAAGTTTGATGAAAGAATTGGTGAAATTTCAGCAAAATACAAAACAGGCTTAATATTGATGCACTTGCGTGGTGAATTTGAAACAATGCACACGCAAAAATCTGTCGAAAATATTTTAGAGGAAGTTTCAAACGGTTTTCATTGGAGTATAGAAAAAGCAAAAAGTTTTGGTGTTGAAGATGAGCAGATGTGTTTGGATATTGGAATCGGCTTTAGCAAAACTTTTGAACAGAATTTAGAACTAATCGCAAAACTTGATAAACTTTGTGAAGAATTCAAAGATTATCCGATGCTAGTTGGAACATCACGAAAATCATTTATCGGGAAAATATTGAATAATGCTCCGGTCGAAGAAAGAATCAGCGGAACTTTAGCAACAAATGTGATCTCGGTTTGGCTTGGTGCAAATATTGTCAGAGTTCACGATGTTAGGGAAACCGTCGAAGCTTTAAAAGTAATAGAGGCGATCAAAAAAGAATTATGAAAGTTGTAAAAATAGCGATTTTTTGTGGATTATTAATGTTTGTTGTTGGTTTTAAGGAATGCTACAAACCAGTTACAAATTCGGGATTACCAAAACATATCAAAACAATTGCAGTTCCTGCATTTCAGTTTGAAGCACAAGGTGCGAGATACCGTGTTGCATCGCGTTTTACGGATGCTGTTACACGCGAAATAATAAAACGTGGTCGTGGCATCAAAGTCCAAGGAACACGCGACGGTGCAGATGCGGTCATTGAAGGAACGATAAGAGATTTCAACTTTTCAGGTGTATTACTCGATCGGGATGGTCGTGCCAGAGTTTATGAAGTTACGATAACTTCAGCCGTAACGATCACGGATTTGAAAGATGAAAAAATCATTTACGATAATCAAAATTTTATCTTCCGTGATTCTTTTGAATTTTCTTCCGATCCACGTTCATTTTTTAACGAAGAAGACCCGGCAGTTGAGCGTATGGCAAAAGCATTTGCCGAATCTGTTGTTTCTACTTTTGTAAATGGAATTGGTGTCAAAAAAGAAAAAGGTAATTAAATTGCAAAGATATTTAGAATTTTATGAAGGTTTTATCACGCGAAGAATTATGGAGTCAGTTAAAGAATAAACAAATCGCACCAATATATTTATTATTTGGTGAGGAATCATTTTTGCGTGATTTGGCGGCTAAAACAATTACAAATATCGCTTTGAAAGATTCAACTTTACGTGATTTTAATGAATCAGAAATAAGTTTGAATCAAACGGAGATCAAGCAGGCGATCGCTTCGGCAAAACAACTTCCGATGATGGATTCTTATCGAGTTATTACTGTTACAGACATCGCAGTTTCAACAAATAATCAAAAAAATAATCTAAAAGAGGACGATGAAGAGGTCTTAAATTATTATTTTTCCAATCCTTCGGAAAGTTCAGTTTTGATTTTTATTGCCGATGAATTTGATAAGCGTCTGAAAATGGCGAAATTATTGCTCAACAACTGCGTTTCTGTTGAATTCAAAGCTCTTGAAGATAATGAGCTGATTAAATGGGCGAAAGATAAATTAAAGGACTTGAACGCAACGGCAGATGACAAAGCCTTGCGACATCTGATCGGTTTGGTCGGAAATAATGTCCGAAAAGTTACGCTTGAGATCGAGAAACTTGCCGTTGCCGCTCTGCCTGATTCGATTATTACTTACGAATTAGTTGAATTACTTGTGCCGAATTCGCGGGAATTGTCTAATTTTGAATTGACCGACTATTTGCTTGCTAATAATAAAATTCGTTCATTACAAGTTTTGAAAAAAATTCTTGACGACGGAGCAGAACCTTTAATGTTGCTTGGTTTGCTTTCGTATAATTTTCACAGACTTTTTCTTGCTAAAGAAATGATGACGGAAGGCGTGGACAGAAGTGAAGTTTCAAAGGTTATGCGGCTTCCATACAACAAGCAACAAAGTTTTCTTGAAACTGCTCGCCGAACTGAAAGAGAGAAGTTTCAATGGATATTAAAAAGACTTGCCGAAACCGATCTGGCAATAAAAACCTCAATTGCCACTCCGCGTTTGCAAATTGAAATGCTCGTTTGTGAGTTAGCGAATGCTTAAATTGTGTCACGCAAACAAAAAAAGCGGAAGCAAACTTACTCAAGGCTTGCTTCCGTAGTAATTCAAAGGAGAAAAACTATGATGGTAGGATTTTTTTTTACTAAGCTAAATTGTTGACGTGCTTCGTTAAACGTGATTTGTAACGAGCCGCTGTATTCTGATGTAAAATGTTTTTATTAACCATTTTATCAATCAAAGCGATTGTAGGTTGAAGTTCAGCCTGACTTTGATTCTTATCACCTGCTGATAGTGCTTCACGTAAATTTTTGATCTGTGTACGTAAACGACTTCTGTTTGTTCTGTTTATTGCACGGCGTTTAACATTCTGCCGCATACGCTTTTTAGTTGACTGATGATTTGCCATTAATGACTCCGTTAAAATAATAGTTAAAAATAAAATTTTTCTCAATCAGAGAAACTACAAAGTATAAAACCTGAGAAAAACATTGTCAAGGTGACGACATTATTCAATTAATAATCAAAACGCGATGCAAATCTATGAATTACATCTACTAACAAAACGGCAATTGGTGGATAAAAGAAAATCTCAAAATTAAAAGTTGACGAAAAAATACGTGACATTACCGGAGTTTCCATCAGTCCAAAAACACTGCTGATCGTCAAACCAATAAATAAACTCAACAAAACTCCGATGACCAAAAAAGAAATTGCTTGAATACGAGAATAAGGTTTTGTCTCTTCTTCAATTTCATTAAAGAGTGAGTCATGGATATTAAAAGTTGAATATGTATAGCGTTCCAATCCAGCGTGAAGACGTTTTAGCAGATGCAAAACACCGACAATAAACAAAGTCAGTAGAATAATTTTCCCAAACATCGAGGATTTTGACCAAAAGATTGGTTTAAAAATCGCCACAAATCCCGTTGAAATAAATAGTGAAACAATCGGAAAAATAATTTCTTGTAAGGCAACTGATTCTTTTCTTTCTTCGGCAATTATCCGATCAATAATCGCATTATAACGCCTTTCATAGATGATTTGTTTGGCACGATTGGCGTGTGCGTTGTTCATATCAAGAACCGATTCTCCATTGGAAAATTTTGCTTTCAAACGGTTTTTATCATAAAAAGCACGGTTTTTTGAATCACTTAAAACTTTGTAAGCGTCGGCAATTTTTGCGAATTCACGCGATGATTCTTTATTGCCGTTATTTACATCCGGATGTTTTTTGCGTGCGAGTTTTCGATACGCCGATTTTATCTCAGCATTAGTCGCATTGGGTGAAATTTTTAAAATTTTATAATAATCCACCATTATAATTTGTGCTTTGAGAAGAGTTTTGGACGAAGTATTGTTTGATTTGAGAAACCAAACAACGTAAAAAGTATAACACAATCTTTTTCAATTATTAACATTAAAATTTTCTATGCAGTTTGATTTGTTAATTATCCAAACCATCAATTTGCAGACTTATCGGATTTGCACCGACTGATTTTATTTCGTCAATCACTTTGACAATTTCACCGTAAGCTATTGTTTTCGGGGCTTTGATAAACACGGTTTTTTGAATTTTATCATCCATTGGAATATCTTGATCTTGATTTTCGTTAAAAACTCTATTTTCCAGGCGTTCTGCAAACACTTGTTTCAATTTCGCAGATAATTTGGACGGTTCATTAACATTTCCCAAATCTTTTTCGCTATTAAGTTCAATCGTTGCATCATTATTGATTTTGACAACAAGTGTATATGGATTCGGTTCACCCGCATTTTTATACGGTTCGGCTGGAATTCTTGTTTCAAATTGAGCTGGTTTAAGTGGGGCGATCACCATAAAAATAATCAATAGGACGAGTAAAACATCAATCAAAGGCGTTACGTTTATTTCGGGTTTCATAAAATTTCCTCCATTTTGCTTTATCAATTAGACACCGCAAAATAGAATATGTTCCCGCATTAAATATTTTTGATTCCGATTGCATTAAAAAGTGCCTTTGCTTTGATGAGGCTTTCTTTATATTCGTCCAAAGGATCACTATCAATAACAATTCCGCCACCAACATTAAAAATTGCTTGACGATCACGAATAACCATTGTGCGAATTGCAACTGAAGTGTGAAAAGTGGAGAGTTGAGAGTTGAAAGTTGTTGAATTTATATTATTAGTTTCTTTATTTGAAAGTGAGTATCCAATTGTTCCCATCGAAAGACCTCGATTTACCGTTTCAAGTTCATCAATAATTTGCATCGTGCGAATTTTCGGGCATCCTGTAATTGAACCGCACGGAAAAGTGGCTTTGATGATCGAACCGAAATTTACATCTTTTCGCAGTTTTCCCGAAACGGTTGAAACGAGATGAAAAAGACTCGGATGTTTTTCTAATTCGCAAAGTTTTTCGACTTTAACACTGCCGAACTCGCAAATTCGACCTAAATCGTTACGTAACAGATCAACGATCATTGTATTTTCCGCATGGTCTTTTTTGCTTTCGATAAGTTCGTTTTGTAATCTCAAATCTTCCGTTACTGTTTTCCCACGAGGACGAGTGCCTTTGATCGGGGAAGTTTTTATGAGTAATGAGTCTGAATTAAAAGAATCACTCTCGACTCCGATAAATCTTTCGGGAGAAATGCTGACGACGAAATCATTTTTTCGTTTGATGAAAGAAGCAAAAGGTGCGGGATGGCTTTTTCTTAAATTCCAAAAAACTTGTTGCGGTGTTAAATCTTTTGGCAATTCTGCACGAAATTGTTGTGTTAGATTTGTTTGATATGTTTCGCCTTCGCGGATGTATTCTTGAATTTTTTTAATCGTTGAAATGTATTCGGCTTTGGTGAAATTTGAAGTGACCGTTGAATTGAAATCACTTCTAGATTGTAAAGGATTTGTTTGAGATTCAAGTAAATTTATTGTTGCGTCAAAGTTTTCTTCATTGCCTTTTAGATAAGTTTTTCCATTGTTGTAATCGTGGATAATTAAACAATCAAATGCTGCGAGGAAAATATCCGGTTCATCGAAAGTTGAAAACTCTTTGGTTCTTGGAGTAACTTTTTCCAGTTTTAGACCGAAATCATAAGAAATTGTAAAAATTGTTGCGGGGTTATTTGAAAGAGTTTTATCGAATATAGATAAAGTTTTTTCAACCGTTCGATTAGCGATCTCAAGCACTTTGGTTGGTTTGATTCCGGCGATTAATAGATGTGAACCGAGATGATTGACACCGCAACTGTCGAGGAAACAGACTGTTTCTGTTTTGGACAATGCAAGCAATTTTTGGACTAATTCATCGGCTGAAAATTTGATTTCTTTCACGTTGGAAATATTAACACGGAAAATATACTTTTCTTTAGAGTGCATTTTAGCGTAAAATTATCCAAATCATTTCAGAACTTTTTCAAACGATAAAAATATGACTCCAAACAATTTAGATAAAACCGGCTTGATTCGTGGTTTAACTTTGGTCGCGGCGATTTCATTAATTCTTGGAAATGTCATTGGCACAGGTGTTTTCTTTAAGGCGAGAGTAATGACTTGTAATGTCGGTTCGCCAACCTATGTGATACTTGCCTGGGTCGCAGCCGGACTTTTGACGCTTGCTGGGGCTTTAACTTATGCCGAATTGACGGCAATGAAACCGAAAGCGGGTGGCGAATATGTTTTTTTGCGGGATGCTTACGGTAAAGTTCCGAGTTTTTTATATGGTTGGATGCAGATTTTTATTGCCAAAACAGGTTCGCAAGCGGCAGTTGCCGTAGCGTTTGCGATTGCTTTGAATGATTTTTTTGGTGGAGGTTTGAAACAGATTCTTTATCAGACAAAATTTTACTTTCTTGGTTTTGATTGGCATTCAATTGGAAAAATTTGGTTTATTGACATCTCTTATCCAACATTCAAACTGGCAATCTATTCCTACGAACTCACAACTTTACAAATTGTTGCCGTGATGATGATCGTGATATTTACGACAATAAATTGTGCATCGGTAATCGTTGGCGGGAAGATCGCTACTGTTTTGACATTTGTGAAGATCGGTTTGATTGCATTTGTCGGATTCGGTGCATTTTTATTTGTTTCGGGCGGAGATTTTGGAAATTATTCGCTGATAAATACCGGCGGAACTTGTGAAGGAGTTGCCGCAAACGCAACTTATGGTTCGGTTGAATACTCATTTGTTTCAGGTTTTGCGGCGGCGATGCTCGGAGCTTTGTGGGGTTATGACGGTTGGAATAATCTGACCCTTGTGGCGGGCGAAGTGAAAAATCCACAGAAGAATTTACCTTTGGCACTGATCGGCGGAACTATTTTGATAATGGTTTTGTATATTTTCGCACACATCGCATATTTTTATGTTCTTAATCCGACGGACATTGCTTCGGTTTCAAAAGATTCGGCAGTTGCGAAGATCGTCGTTGAAAGATTTGTTGCATTTGGTGCGGGATTAGCAGTTTCTATATTCACGATCGGTTTAATGCTTTCATCAATCGGCACATTACACACTTCCATTTTGTCGGGAGCTAGAGTTCCTTATGCGATGGCAAAAGATGGTTTGATGATCAAATCGTTCGGAAACCTTTCGGCAACGAGAGTTCCTGTTTCAGCTTTGATATTTCAAGGCGTGTGGGCTTGTCTATTAGCAATGTCGGGTTCGTTTGATACTTTAACCGATTACGTGGTTTTCGGTTCGTGGATTTTTTATGCACTTGTATCAACAACAATATTTGTATTTAGACGTAAATATCCCGATGCTGAACGACCGTATAAGGCGTGGGGATATCCGTTTGTTCCGGTTGTATTTATTCTCGTTGCGACGTGGCTTTTATTTGAAACGGTCAGATCAAACCCTTGGAATTCATTGGTCGGACTTGGATTGATTGTTTTAGGATTGCCTGTTTATTATTATTTGACTAGAAAAAATAAAGATTTGGAAACTGAAGAAAAAGATGGTTAACGACAGAAGAACAAGCGAGGAAAGACGTTTAGGCAGACGTTTTGCCGTAAATATTGAGATTGAATGGGAAGGGCTGGTCGGACGGCAACAGGGAACGATCGGCGATATAAGTTCGCAAGGTTGTTTTGTGCTTTGTTCAGGTGAAGTGGAAAATGGCGAAACAGTAAAGATTTTCATCCCAATTGGTGACGGAATGAAAGTCCAGTTTTGGGGAGAAGTCGTTAATCACGTCTTTGAGATCGGTTTCGGTTTAAGATTTATCGAATTGAATAAAGCACAAAAGGAATTTTTATCAAAATTGATTAAAAACTTAACATAAATTTGATTTGTAAATCATCGTTCAAAACATAAATAAGTTCGATCAACATTCATAAATGTCCAATGACCAAGCGTAAATGTTTGATCTAAATCAGTGAACCCTAGAACTTCACCAGTGAACTCTGGAACTTCACCAGTGAACTCTGGAACTTTACCAGTGAACTCTGGAACTTTACCAGTGAACTCTGGACCTTTACCAATGAACTTTAGAACTTTACCAATGAATCTTAGAACTTTACCAATGAATCTTCAATTTACATCAATGAATGATCCTCTTACACACATTTAAGCGGTTATTCATCTAAATTATCCAATGCTTCTTTGGCGATTTCGCGGTCGTCGAAGTGGTATTTATCGCTTCCGATGATCTGATAATTTTCGTGTCCTTTTCCGGCGATTATAATGACATCATTTGCTTTTGCTTTTGAGATTGCTTGATAGATCGCCTCGCGTCGGTCGGAATTTATTAGATACGGACAATCGGTTTCTTTTAAACCAACTTCGATTTCTGCAATAATTTTTACAGGGTCTTCGGTTCGTGGATTATCGGAAGTGATAATTACCAGATCGCTGTAACTTCCGGCAACTTCGCCCATCGGTTTGCGTTTTGTTTTATCTCTGTCGCCGCCGCATCCGAAAACGGTAATAATTCTGCCATTTGTAAGTTCTTTCGCGGTTTTGAGTGTGTTCAAAAGTGCGTCGTCC
>JBGTHN010000111.1:0-8790 GCA_041746235.1 Pyrinomonadaceae bacterium
GCTCCGCTGAATCATTCAACCGCTCCGCTGAATCATTCAACCGCTCCGCCGAAGCCTTCAACCGCTCCGCCGAAGCCTTCAACCGCTCCGCCGAAGCCTTCAACCGCTCCGCTGAATCATTCGACGCAAGTTCTTATCAAAATAAAAACAGCGAAATGATGAATCTCATTTCGCTGTTTTTATTTTTGTGTTATTTCACCTGCCTTTATTGCCCCTGTGGTGGTGGTGGCGGTGCTTGTTGCTGTTGCTGTCTTTGCAACTGTTCCATAATTTCCGGCGGAATTTGCTGACCGTTCGGCATCTGCGGCATTTGCGGTTGTTGCGGTTGCGGCGGCGGCGCATTTTCCTGTGCAAAGGCATCAACTTTTGCGAGAGCATCTTTGTAGATTTTTATCTCTCCGGCTTTTTCCATACGCTGACGAACCGCCGCCAAATAATCTGAAAAAACCTGCCCGCGTTTGCCTTGCAACATCTGTTGAACAAGTTGGTCACGCTGTTTCGCAAAATCTTCCATATCGGCTTCCGTGCGGTCATTTACTCCAACAACATAATAATTATCGCCGATCTTTATCGGTTCTTTTGTAACTTCGCCTTTTTTCAACTCGTAGATTTTTTCTTCCAAAGCCTCCGAAGTTGTTGCCGTCGGACCTTCGCCGAGCGGTGAACCCAAAATAAAGTCCTTTAATTCTTTTGCTTCAAGACCATTGGTCGTAGCACTGGAATTTAATCCGCTTGCCGATTCTGCACTCGAAGCAATTTTTTTGGCGGTCTCTTCAAGTTTTTCTTTAGCTTGTTTGATTTTAACCGCTTCGGCAACTCTGTCTTTAACTTCGTCAAATTCAGCATCTCTCGGGTCTTTCACATCAACCAGAACCGGAATCGCAAAACCGCTAACCGGATCTGCGTCTTTAGACTTTTTAAGCGATACTTGAAACTTATCTCCGATAGCACCTTTCTCGGTAAGCAAATTAACGGCTTGTTCAAAATCTTGCGAAACGCCGATCATATCAACTTCATCGCCCGGTTTTACATAACCCGTTTCATAAACCATTGTATCAACGCTCATATTTGCTTCAGATGCAAATTTTGCGGCGGTTTGGTTTACATCTTTGGATTTTTTAAGCTCTTCGGCGACTCGTCCGGCAAGTTCTGCATTCGCGGTGTAAGCCTTTGTATTTCTCGCACTTACATCCAACTCTTTTTTCATATCTTCAAAACTTCTCGATTCGGCTTTACCCCGCCGCAAGATATAATAATTTGATCCAAACTTAACCGGCTCGGTAACTTGACCTTCCTCCATATTCAAGATTCGTTGATACGGATCATCTTGTTTTGCCGGATCATTCGCACGTTTAACCAATCCTTTGACACGCCCGCCGTTTACCGCAGTATTCGGATTTTCAGATTGTCCTTTTGCCGTTTCAGCAAATTTTTCTTCTGTTACGGTGTCGCTTTCTTTTTTCAACTTTTCAATCAATTCATTAGCTTTCGCCAAAACTTCCGCATCAAATTCTTCCTTCGGCACACGCAAAACGATTTCTTGAACATTTACGCCCAATTGCTTGTTTTCTTCTTTCAATTTATCGTATTGAGCCTTTAAATCAGCTTCGGGAATCTCAAGTTTTTCGCCAACTTTTGTCGTTTCTAAAAATATGTAACTAATCTTTTTCTGCGGCAGACCGATGTAATAATCCTTTTTGTTCTCTTCAAAGTATGAATTCAATTCTTCATCGCTCGGAGTGATCTTTTGAGCAAGGTCAGCCGCACTAATTGGCACATAGCTTAAGTTAAACTTGGTGTTTTTACGTTTGTAATCATTCAAAACTTCTTCTTCCGAAACAGTTACGCCCGATGTAACAAAGGCTTGAAGTTTGCCTTCACTTATGCCGTTTCGTATTCCATCTTCAAATTTAGCAACACTTCCCGCTTGAGCGACCGCATTTTGGTTATACAGATCCTGATCAATCGGTTTGCCGTCTGGCGATTGATTTGCTTCACGAATTCTTTCGGCGAGTTCTGCATCCGAAGCTGTTAAACCAAGTCGTTCCGCTTCGTGTTTGATCATTTCCTCTCGAATCCGTCCATCAACCATTTGAGTGGCTGTCGGAGCTTGTTGCCTTGCGTTTTGTTGAATTTGTTGCACTTGCGTAGCAAGTTCGCCGACCGTTACATATTCACCTGCGATAGTTGCCGCAGTTTCCGAACTGGTCGTTAAAATGGCACTTGCCTGATTGCTCGATAACGCACCGAACACAATCATACTTAATACAAGAAGAACCGAGAAAATGACAAGAAGTACATTTCTTGTCTTTTCCATTCGTTTGAAAAACTTTAACATTTCTTTAAATTACCTTCGTTATTTATTTCAGAATTTATTGCAAATTAAATTATAATTTGGACAAACCGTGATTTTATCAATGAAAAGGTTAAAAGTAAATTGTCCTTTGATAATGGTTGGTCGTAAATTGCCGATTGAAACTCAAAAAAAATCCTATCGGTAATTTACTATTAACAATTTAACATTTACTGTTAATAAATTATCATTTACTAAAATTTGGTTTAGCATCTAGAATTGATATTAACATCTGGAATTAATATATGAATAGTATTGAATATCCGCTTTGGCTTTGGGTTACTTTTTTTGTCGTCGTCTTGGTCGCCTTATTTATTGACATCGGCATCGTCAACCGTAAGGCTCACGTTCCTTCAAGAAAGGAAACATTTTTTTGGAGCATCGTTTGGATTTCAATGGCACTCGGCTTTAATGTGTTCGTTTATTTTGCCCTCAGCGAAATATTCGATGCAAATGTCGCGGCTTTTAAGGCTAAGGAATTTTTTACCGGATATTTGATAGAACTTTCTCTTTCAGTTGATAATTTATTCGTCTTTTTGCTCATTTTCAGCTACTTCAAAGTCCCGCGAAAATTCCAGCATCGCGTTCTCTTTTGGGGAATTATGGGAGCTTTGTTTATGCGTATGACAATGATCTTCGCCGGTGCGGAACTGGTCGAACGATTTCATTGGATCATATATGTTTTCGGTGCATTTCTTATCTATACAGGAATAAAAATGTTTTCTGATGATGAGGATGCTTTTAATCCCGAAGACAGCAAAATGGTTTCTTTGGTAACAAAATACATCCGAATCAAAAAAGAATATGTCGGCGGACAATTCATTACAACGGAAAACGGAAAACGTGTCGGAACTATGCTTTTGCTGGTTTTGATCGTCGTCGAGCTTTCCGATGTGATCTTTGCAGTTGATTCAATTCCTGCAATTTTCGGTATTACGACCGATAGATTTATCGTTTATACTTCCAATATTTTTGCCATCTTGGGCTTACGTACATTCTTTTTTCTGCTTGCCGATATGGCAGACAGATTTCATTACTTAAAATTTGGTCTGGCATTTGTTCTAACCTTTATCGGCGTTAAAATGATGTTTCCGCTTATTGCCGAAGGTTTATTGATGGGAATCGGTGAAAACAGTCAATCTGCATTTGCACATTTTCTGCATAATTTCTTAAAAGGTGAATTCAAGCAGGAAGTTATTAACATATCCCTCGGCGTGGTTGCCGGAACAATTGCTCTCTCAATTATTCTCTCAATGATCTTTCCGCCCAAAGAAGAAACTACAGAAGAAAAGATTTTCCGAACCTTAGATCAAGAAAATGAGGACGAATAATATTTATTTTTTTGTTCAAATAGTTTAATATAGAAAGTTAGGTGAAATCTTCACGCCTATCTTTCTATCCTCAGTTCTTCAAAAGTCGCTCGAAACAAATGTCAGACCAAAAGTATCGCAAATTTTATGTTGATTGGTGGGAGTTAAAAACCAGCACTATCTATGGTGGTGTGGCGATACTGTTTTTAATTATTGCGATCGTAGGCGGCGGATATTGGCTTTATAAAAATGATTGGGTGATCCAATCACCGGATGATGAAACCCCGAAAAATGCGGCAAAAATAGTTTCCTACGAAGGCGATGTCCGCGTTATCAGAGTTACAACGCGAAAAACCGAAAGGGTTATTAAAGAAACTTACGTTCAGGCTGGTGACACGATTCAAACGCAATCTGATGGCAGAGTGCAGGTTCGTATGATTGACGGTTCGATGCTTTCGATTCGTCCAAACAGCACGGTTGTTATACGTGACAGCAAATCAATTTTTGGCGGAACAAGTGTTCGGGTTAAATTAGATGATGGACAAATAAGGGTTAAGACAGAAGACCAAACGGAAAGTTCCGACAACATCGTTGAAGTGAAAGAAACCGAAAATCGTCTTTCCTCACAAACGGATGCTAGCTTTGACCTCAATGATAAAGCAGACCGTGGCGAAATCCGTATCAGTCGCGGAAGTGTCGAATCCAATGCCGACGGCGTTAAAACTGTCATAAAAGAGGATGAATTTGTTGCCGTCAACAACGGAAAACTTTCCGCAAAAGAACAATTACTTAAACCTCCGACCCTTAGTATCCCCGAAAATGCCGAACAAATAATGACTTCCGGAACAAGTAAAAGTATCTCATTCCGTTGGAAAAAACCTCTGGCAGGTTCAAATTTTACTTATTATTTGCAGGTCGCAAAATCACCTTTCTTTGTTTCGGACAAAATAGTTATCGAAAAAACTTCGCTCTCCGACACCGGATATGATTCAGGCGAACTTTCTGCGGGAACATATTTTTGGCGTGTTCGTGCTTCGTCCAATTCCGGGCAAACAAGCGAATGGGGTGAACCTGCAAGATTTACAATCATCAAACAAACAAGTTCGGCAAAAATTGATGTAGAGAGTTGGGAAGTAGAACATCTTGGAGGAAGTCTTTATAGAATTAGCGGAAAAACCCAACCCGGTGCAACAGTTCGCGTGTCTGAACGTGAAACTTTCGCCCGTTCGGACGGCTCATTCCTTTTACAAATTTCATCTCGTTCATCTTCCGTCGCAGTCGAAATTTATGACGAACGCGGAAATCGCGGACAGTTTAATTTAAACCTAAAAACAGGCAAAGCAAGATAGACTATTTTATTATTTGATCACAATGTTCGATTTCTTACTTACAATATTTTTAAAACTTTATACCTTAAAAATTTAAATTATTTAATTTTCTTTGTAAGATTTTCATCTTTTTTACATATATCTATATGGAATGTTATTTCACATCCATAAACTACTATTAATAGTTGTGTAGGAAAGTATTGATGAAAAAATATGTAAAGTCAGTTTTAGTGTTTTTACTTGGTTGGATTTTGCTTTTACTAGCGTCTTATTACGTAATGACTATATTTGATAGAATTGATAAAAATTAATTCTTTAGAGTAATGTTTTATCATCCGCCAAAAAGTTCGACCACATTAAAATAAACGAAATCCACATCAAATCTGCTAAAAGTAAATGTCCGAGTTGCATCAAGATCGGAGCGAGCATAAATAGTGTTAATGCCCCGAAACAAAGTTGGACTATAACCAGAATCGTTAAAGTATTTGCAAAACGCTTAGCCCATACGTTTCCTTCTGCTTGAGACTTTATCCAACCTGCCAGAAAAACTAGGAAAACACCGATTAAAATTGAGAGTATCGGATGACTTATTCGTAACCTCAATAAAATGTGAGATGTGCTTGAAAAATCTTGTTGTAAACCTTCCGTTAAAGAAAATGTTTCAAACAGCATTGACGAAAGTGCGGCTAAAGAACCGCTTGCTCCAATCAATACAAAACCAACAATTCCCAAAACTAAAAGCCAAACTGCTTTGCCTTTGTTTCTAAGCGAAAATTCCCGTCCGCCGCTTGCGAACCAAGCGACTAAACTTAGAGAAGCTATCAAAATAAACGTATTGAGAAGATGTCCGATTGCCCAAAATGGACGATACGGCGTATCTGCTGTCGCTGTGTTTCCGGTCAAAACTAAACCTGCCCCAATAAGTGCTTCGGTAACAATGAAGATAAATGAAACAACCGCAAATTTTCTGATCTGTTCGCCTTTTGCAAATTTTCTCAAAACCCAAATCATCAATCCCAACACAATCAAAAAATCGAGACCACTCATCAATCGGTGAGAAAATTCGATTATTGTTTTTAATTCGGGAGCAGATGGAATAATTTCGCCGTGACAAGTTAACCAATGCTGTCCGCAACCGTCACCCGACTTTGAAGCACGCAAAAATACTCCCCAAACAATCACAACGACGTTATACGCCAAAACGAACCAGGCGAACTTTGCGAACTTTGATAATTTCTTTTGCGTTTCCATTCTGCTAAATTATAGTTCTGAGAATATCATTAGCAACTTAAAACTTAAACTGTCTGTTTCATTAGAAAAACTTAATGGAGATCGAACACTTTTTTATCTGTCCCTATTGTTGGCAAAACATTTCGATGATTTTGGATTTGTCCGTCGAAGAGCAAATTTACATCGAAGACTGCGAAGTGTGTTGCCGCCCGATCCAAATAAGTTACACGGCAGAAAACGAAGAACTCCAAAATTTTGAGGCTGACAGTATTGAACAATGAAAAATATTTTATCAACTTTAATATTAACGCTCTGCTTTACAATTTTTGCTCAAGCGAAATCGCCATATATTTTAGTTTTGGGAACGGCTCAAGACGCAGGTGTTCCGCAGATGGGTTGTATATCGGAATTTTGCAAAAAGGCTTGGAAAAATAAAGGCTTACGCAAAATGGTTTCGTCAATTGCTTTAGTAAATCCCGATACAAATCAGCGTTGGATCTTTGATGCAACACCCGATCTACCTGCTCAATTTCAACTTCTTAAAGAATCAACAAATGATTTTTCCAACAACCTCGACGGTATTTTTTTAACCCACGCACACATCGGACATTACACAGGTTTAATGTATCTCGGCAGAGAATCAATGGGTGCAAAATCTGTAAAAGTTTTTGCAATGCCGCGTATGAAACAAATGCTCGCAGAAAATGCACCTTGGTCGCAATTGGTTGATCTCGAAAATATTTCAATCCAAAATCTGGAAAATACTAAACAAATTCAACTAACTGAAACCTTAAAAATTCAACCATTTTTAGTTCCGCACCGTGATGAATTTTCAGAAACTGTCGGTTACAAAATTACTTCTGAAAACAAAAGTTTCGTTTTCATCCCCGACATTGATAAATGGCAAAAGTGGAATCAAAAGTTAGATGATGTTGTAAAAAATAATGATTATATTTTTGTTGACGCAACATTTTATGCCGATGGCGAAATCCCACGCCCGATGAGCGAAGTTCCACATCCGTTTGTTTCGGAAACGATGGAATTATTAAAGGATTTACCGCAAAAAGATAAAAACAAAGTTCATTTTATTCATTTCAATCATTCAAACCCTTTGATTCAAGGAAACAAAGAAAAAATAAAAGAAGTAAAACAAAAAGGTTTTAATATCGCTTACGAAAAACAAAAAGTGATTTTATAGACTCTTTTTTACTCTTACGATGTTCTCTGTAGCTAAATTATGATATGAAAAAACAACGCATTGATAAACTTTTAGTTGAACAAGGTTTTGCTCATTCTCGAACAAAAGCTCAAGCCTTGATAATGGCAGGCGTTGTCTTGGTCAATGACAGGCGAGTTGAAAAACCGTCCGAAACTTTTTTGAATGATGAGCAAATTAGAATTAAAGGTAAATCCGACGAGATAAAATTTGTTGGACGCGGTGGTTTAAAACTTGAAAAAGCTCTTGTTGAATTTCACATCTGCCTAGCCGAATATGTGTGTTTGGATATTGGCTCTTCTACGGGCGGTTTTACGGATTGTTTATTGCAAAATGACGCAAAAAAAGTTTTTGCAATTGATGTCGGCACAAATCAACTGGATTGGAAAATAAGAAATGACAAAAGAGTAGAAGTTAGAGAAAATACAAACGCCCGCTACTTGAAAGAAGAAGATTTTGACGAAAAATTTGATTTGATTGTAATGGATGTTTCATTTATTTCGGTAACAAAAATTTTGCCTGTTTTAATCCCGCTTTTGAAACCGAATGGTAAAATTATTACACTTATAAAGCCGCAATTTGAAGTCGGAAAAGGCGAAGTGGGAAAGGGCGGAATTGTTAAAGACCCGGATAAACATATACAAGTTGTTCAAGAGGTGAATGAATTTGCTGAAAGTATCGAATTGAATGTTTTGGGAACAATCGAATCGCCGATTTTAGGGGCGGAAGGAAATAAGGAATTTCTCGCATTGTATGAAAGAAGTTAAAGATAAAGAAACAGAAAACAACTCTAAAAAATTTGTCGAAGGGATTGATTATTATTTTGATAAAGGTTTGATGGTTTTGACCGAGCATTTTCTCAACAAACGCGGTTATTGTTGCGGCAACGGCTGTCGCCACTGTCCGTATCCGAACGCTCAAAAATCAAATTTACAATAAAAAAGTTTCAATCTCTTCTCTCTGTGCTACGACAATATTTGATTCAACAATCGTTTCCGGCTTCGGTGCTTTCGCAATCGTTACAGGCACATTTATAGAACAACACGCTTCCACCAACTTTTCATGTTCTTCCTGCATATCTTCTTGCGATTTCAGCCATTCAAGTGTGTCATATAAAACGTCTCTTGCAAAAGGATTTTCGGGTGGAATTATACGATAGTGCATCCACTTTCCTTCACGTCTTGCTTCAACCAATCCTGCATTTCTCAAATATGCCAAATGCCTTGAAATTTTAGGCTGACTTTCGCCCAAAGATTCCGTAAAAAAGCATACACAGATCTCATCTTCACGCATAAGATTTAAAAGTCTCAGACGGGTTTGATCTGACAATGCCATAAATAAGTTTTCCATCTC
>JBGTHN010000112.1:0-6439 GCA_041746235.1 Pyrinomonadaceae bacterium
GGCAAGAAATCTTAAAGATAAAATTGAGAAGGAAAATTGGAGATCGGTTCTGCTCGTAACTTCCGCATATCACACAAAACGCACACTTTGGACTTTTGAAGAAGTTATTGGAAATGACGTAAAACTTGGTATTGTTTCACCTTCGACGGGCGAACAAACTCCGCCGCCTAATATCTGGTGGCTTTCGCCGAAAGGTTGGAGATTTGTCGCGGGTGAATATGTGAAATTTTTTGTCTATTGGATATATTATTAAGTCAGATGTTAGATGTTGGTTTTTAGATATTAGTAAAGAAACAAAAACTCTAAAATCTAACATCTAAAATCTAACATCTGATTTATTATGAACACAGCAACAATCGAAATGCAGGAAATTGCAGAACAACATTCATCGGAAGTAGCAAAAGGTGAGCGGTTCGAGTTTGGAAAAAACTGGAGTCAATTTTTAGAACTTTTGAATGAAGAACGTATTTTAAAGGCAGAACAATCTCTGCGTGAAATGCTTGAAGTTGAAAATCTTGCAGGCAGAACTTTTTTAGATATTGGTTCGGGCAGCGGACTTTTTTCGCTTGCGGCAAAACGTCTTGGTGCGAAGGTTCATTCGTTTGATTTCGATACGAATTCGTTTGAATGCACATCTGAATTGAAACGCCGGTTTTTTGAAAACGATGAAGATTGGAAGGTCGAACAAGGCTCGGCTTTAGACCGTGAATATGTTGAATCTTTGGGCAAATTCGACATTGTTTATTCGTGGGGCGTTTTGCATCACACGGGTTCGATGTGGGAAGCGTTGGACAATGCGGAAGTCGCGGTGAAGGATGGTGGAACGCTTTTTGTTGCAATTTATAATGACACGGGAAGTCAGGCGGAGCGTTGGAAATGGATCAAGAAAACATATTGCAAATTGCCGAAACCTCTGAAATCTCCGTTCGCCGTTTTGATGATCCTGCCCGAAGAAGGCAAACGATTTATCAGTTCGGTCATCAGATTAAAACCACAGGAATTTTTTAATTTTTGGAAAACTTATACCAATTCACGCGGAATGAATCGTTGGTATGACATCGTTGATTGGGTCGGCGGTTATCCATACGAAGTCGCTACGCCCGACGAAATTTTTGAATTCTATAAAGCAAAAGGTTACAGTTTAACCAAACTAAAATGCGGCGGAGTCGGGCTTGGTTGTAATGAATTTGTTTTTAAGAAAGAAGTTTAGCCACCGAGGACACAGAGAGAAATACGGAGAAAATCAATAAAAAACCAATACATATAAAATTCTTTTCTCTTGAAACTCTGTGTTCTCTGTGGCAAGAAAATCAGTTATGAAAAATTTAGATAAACCGAATTGGCAAAAGCAGAAAGAGCGAAAAAAGAGAATGTGGATCATCGGTGCGGCAATTGTTTTGCTTGTGCCGATTGTCGTTGGTTCGGCGTATATTCTTACAAAAACTATTGCAAAATCGAGCAGTTCCGCCAAAGTTGTCGGTGATCTAAATCTTTCTGATCCTGAAATTCAAGGCAATAAAATATTTGTTCGCAAAGGCGATAGTTTTCAAAAAGCACTCAATCAAGCGAAAGCGGGCGACACAATTTTGCTTGATGCCGGAGCAACTTTTAAAGGTTCATTTGCACTGCCGAATAAAAGTGGAAATGAATTTATAACGATTCGAACTTCGGCAAATGATTCACAACTTCCCGCCGCCAATAAACGTCTCGAACCGAAAAAATATGCGTCGGTTTTGGCAAAACTTGAATCGAATATCAAAGGCGAATCGGTAATTACAACGCAGGCAGGTTCGCATCATTTTCGTTTTATCGGCATTGAATTTATGCCGACGATCGAAGGTTATTACAACATTATTCAAATCGGCACGAACGACGAAACAAAGATCGAAGACCTGCCGCATCATATCGAATTTGACCGCGTTTATATTCACGGAAGCGACGAATTCGGGCAAAGACGCGGAATTGCGGCGAACGGGCGACACATCAAGATCGTCAACAGTCATATTTCCAATATCAAACGCCGTGGCGAAGAAAGTGCGGCAATCGGTGCTTGGGCAACCGATGGACCGATAATTATTGAGAACAATTATCTCGAAGCCTCAGGAATTAATATACTTTTCGGTGGTGCTTCATCACCATTGATGCTTACACCAACCAACTGCATTGTTAAAAATAACCATCTCAACAAACGCCTCGAATGGAAAGGAACGGATTGGGTTGTTAAGAATTTGTTCGAGATCAAAAACGGTAAGAACATCAAAGTTCAAAACAACCTGATGACAAATAATTGGTTGATGTCGCAAGACGGCACAGCGATTCTTTTCACCGTCCGTGAAGACAGCGGAAAAGGTGCGTTTATTCAAGACATAGATTTTTCAAACAATATAATTCGCGGTTCGAGCGGTGCGGTAAATATCTACGGTGCAGAAGGCAAAGGCGGAAAAAATCTCGTTATTCGAAATAATATCTTTGATGATATTGACGGCGAAAAATGGGGCGGAACGGGATTTTTCCTAAAAGCGACGCAATGGGACGGTTTGACCATCGAAAATAACACGATCATTCAAAAGGGAAGTATCACAAATGCTTACGGCGAACCGATCAAGAATATGATCTTTCGCAACAACATCGTTTTTCAGAATGAATACGGATTTTTCGGCGACAGTTTCGGCGGCGGAAAACGTGCTATCAATAAATATTTCCCGCGTGCTTTGATCGAAAAAAACATAATCATCGCCGGAGATTCTGCCGAATACGGAATCAACAATTATTATCCCGCTTCGATTCGTCAGATCGGTTTTGCGGATATGAAAAGTTATAATTTGGGAAACAATAATCCGTATAAAACAAAAGGTTCTGATGGAAAACAGGTTGGAGCAAATTTGAATCCGAGCGAAGTCGGCGGAAATTAATCTTAAGCGATATTTATCGCGTGAATCTATTCCGAAAAAATCAAAAGATAAGATGCACATTTATAAGTGAATGTTGAGCATTCACAAGTGAACGACGAATATTTACAAGTGAACGATGAACATTTATTGCTTGACGACGAACATTTACAGGTGAACGATTAACATTTATTGCTTGACGACGAATATTTACAGGTGAACGATGAACATTTATTGCTTGACGACGAATATTCACAGGTGAACGACGAACATTCACAAGTGAACGACGAATATTTACAAGTGAACGATGAACATTTATTGCTTGACGACGATGTTTCACTAGTGAATGTTAATGTTTCACAAGAATTGGTTTAAGTTTTATTGGTCGTGGAAAATACTAAAAGAGTTTGATTTATATCTTGATTTTATCAAGCAAAGCCTGAAATCGTTCGTCATCACGAATTGAATTGAGGCTTTTATCTGTTTTGTAAAGCGGTTTATTTTCGTTGCCGAGTTTGACGGCACGATTAAGCCATTCGAACGCTTTATCTTTTTCACCCAAAATCGCATACGCCGCACCGACCCAATATGCCATATCGTGATCGGCTTTTGAAATGCTCAGAGCCTCTTCGGTTAATTGTTGACGGGCTTCTTCGGTCTTTCCGGTTCGTGCCAGATAGATCGCAAACAACGGACGGATTCCATCCATCTTCGGATTTTGTTCCAGAACTTCGCTCATCAACTTGATCGCTTTTTCCGCTTCGCCTCTGTAAAAAAGAGTTGATGATTGGAAAATTCGAATCATCGGATGATTCGGTTCAACCTTTGCACCTTTGTCTATTTCTTTTTGTGCTTTATCGTAATCGCCCAGATAATTGTAAATTCTCGCACGATTATAACTTGCGACAACCCGTGCCGCCGGATCGAGTTTGACCAATTTTCGGTAGCTGTCGAGCGATTCCTGATATTCGCCGTCAAGCCTGTGAATCACGCCTTTAACAAAATAGATTGGAGCTTCGTTCGGGAATTTCTCCTGCAAAAGTTTGATCTCTGCCCGAGCCTTTTTCTTTTCGCCGCGTGCCATATAGATCAAAACCATCAAAACGCGTGCTTCGGAGATATTCGGATCAATATCGGTGGCTTTGTTAAATGCGGTTTCGGCAAGTGCATATTCTTCTGCTTCGCCCATTCCTTTGAAAATTCGATTGGCATAACACGCACCTAAACCGCTATATGCAAGTGCAAAGTTCAAGTCTAATTCTGTTGCGGTCTTGAAGTTTTGAATCGCCGCTTCGCAATCTTCATTGGCAACCGTGCGGAAAATAAATCTGCCGAAATTATCACGTCCACGCAAATATTCTTCATACGCTTCGGCATTTTCCGTCGGACGGCGACCGAGAACTTGTTGTTCTTTGTCGGATAGTTCGAGTCTTAAACCTTCGAGAATTCTTTTGGCGATCATATCTTGCAAAGCAAGAATATCTTCGCCCTCAACATCAATCCTATCGCTCCAAAGAATTTCGCCCGAAACAATATCAAGAAGTTGAGCCGTTACACGAATCTTTTCTCCGGCACTGATAAAACTTGCGGTCAAAGCGGCGTGAACTTGCAGTTCCCGCCCAACTTCACGGGCATCGAATTCTTTTCCTTGATATTTGGCAATCACCGAACTTGGACGGACGATCAGAGATTTCAATTGAGCCAATTCGGTAATAACTGCATCGGCTAAGGCAAATTCATAAAATGCGGTCGCCGGATTTTGGCTTAAATTCTTAAATGGCAGAATCGCAACAACTTTTTTCTCTTTGCCTGTATTTGTATAAGTTATATCGGGCGAATATGTCGGTGTGATCTCAGTCGAAGAACCGGGTGAAGGTGTAACTTGAATCGAATTTGAACTATCAGCTTTGCCCGTCAGCCAATTCCACGCACGTTTGACCGGATTTGATGAGTCAAGATGTTTCGGACTAAAAGTATCGTGTTGCATTGAGGTTATCCCCGTAACTTGTGTTAAAACCTCGCTCAATTCATCACGCATTGTGGCAATTTTTTGATAACGATTGATCGGTTCTTTTGCCAATGCTTTATCAATAATTTCCTGTAATTTAGGCGGAAGTTGTTCGGGACGCATTTCCGCTAGCGGTGTCGGTGTTCCATGCAGAACCTGATGGCGAACGTCTATAACAGTTTTTCCTTGAAATGCCCAAATTCCCGTCAGCAATTCGTAAAGTAATATGCCGGTCGAAAAAATATCGGAACGATGATCGGTCAATTCGCCTTTAGCTTGTTCCGGCGAAGCATAAGTTGCTGTGCCGTAAGGTATTCCGAGTTCGGTTAGATGAGTTTGGTCAACGCCTTTAGTTGTTGGATTTACATCGTCCTGTAACATTTTTGCCAGACCGAAATCCAAAATGCTGACTCGTCCGTTGTCCTTCACCATTATATTTCCCGCTTTAATATCGCGGTGAATAATGTTTTTTGAATGAGCATAAGCGAGAGCATCGCAAACTTGTATGGCGATCTTCAAAGCCGCCGTCAATTCAAGCGGTCTGCCATCAACCAACTGACGCACATTTTTACCTGTTACATATTGCATCGCAATATAAAAAGTGCCGTTGTCTTCGTGGTAATCGTAAATTGTGCAAATGTTGGGATGATCGAGTTGTGAACACAACTTCGCTTCACGCTCAAACCGTTTAAAGTTCGCCGTTCTGGAAGTCAATTCGGGCGGAAGAACCTTGATAACGATTTCGCGGTCAAGTTTTGTGTCGAGGGCTTTATAAACCGTCCCCTGACCGCCCGCACCGAGTTTCTTTAGTATTTCGTAATGGTGAATTTTTGAGCCAACCATGCTCATAATGTTTGATTTACTTTGATCGAATTATTGGTTGGATAACAACTGCATAAGTTTGTGCTAAATCATTTGATTTGGCAAGTTTAAAACGAAAGAAGCCGGCAAACTGCCGACTATTCAATGATGATCGTTCAGCCACGAAGGTCGTCGCCCCAACCCGATTGAACATATTCACCATTTTCAACAATGCAGGGAACAACTATATTTCCAGCCGAATAGTCAAGCATTTCGTTTTGACGTTGCTTATCATTTTGAGCATCATATTCGGTAAATTCAATATTATTTTCGGTATAATAATCTCGGGCTTTGTCACAATATGGACAACCCGGTTTTGTATAGATCACTAAAGACATAAATCGTAAATTTCTCCTTTATATGAGATAGTTTATCAATTGATTTCAATTAAGAAAAGTCTGAAAAGCTATGGAAATAAACAAAGACCTTTTTGAGCCGTTCGAGAAACTTGTTGAGATAGAAATTGAGGGCAAAAAATACAAAGTTCCCGAAAATAACACTCTTCTTCGATGCTTCCAATATCTTTCGGTAGAAACAATTTCCTACGGCGATTTTTGCTGGAACGGTGATTGTTTAAATTGTCAGGTTTGGATTAAAAACGGCGACAAGGAAAAGGCTTTGATAACTTGTCGGACAAAGGTTGAGGAAGGAATGCAAATTGTTCGTATGGCAGATGAAGTTA
>JBGTHN010000113.1:0-3991 GCA_041746235.1 Pyrinomonadaceae bacterium
CTTTTTTTACACTATTTTAAAACATTATGTCAGACACAAATTTGCAGAAAACACCGCTTAATGAAGTTCATCGTGAATTGGGTGGAAAAATGGTTGATTTTGGTGGTTGGGATATGCCCGTTCAATACACCGCCGGAACAATGAAAGAACATCTTCGCACACGCGAATTTTGCGGACTTTTTGACGTTTCGCACATGGGCGAAATTCACGTTGATGGAAAAGATGCGATTCCTTTTATCAATTCCATAACAACCAATGACGTTACAAAATTAGTTGACGGACAAGCACATTATTCGGCTTTAACTTATGAAAACGGCACGGTTGTTGATGATTTGCTCGTTTATCGTTTTAATGACGAAAAATTATTGCTTGTTGTAAATGCCGGAACGCAGGAAAAAGATTGGGAATGGATTTCTTCGCATCGAGGCGAATACGATGTTGATCTAAGACACGCCAGCGTTGAATATTGTCAGATCGCCATTCAAGGTCCGAAAGCAACCGAAATTTTGCAGACTTTGACCGACACAAAACTTGATGAAATTAAGTATTATCATTTTACAAACGGCGAAGTTGATGGCGTTCCTTCGATAATTTCACGCACAGGTTACACAGGCGAAGATGGTTTTGAGGTTTATGCCGATGCCGGAAAAGCCGTCCAACTTTGGAACAAAATGCTCGAAGCGGGAAATTATGGTGAAGAAGACGGCATACTTCCCTGCGGTTTGGCGGCGAGAAACACTTTGAGACTTGAATCGGCAATGTCGCTTTATGGTCACGAAATAAGCGATGAAATTACACCGCTTGAAGCAAATTTGGGTTGGATTTGTAAATTAAAAACAGACTTTATCGGTTGTGATGCGTTGAAACAACAAAAAGCTGAGGGCTTAAAACGAAAACTCGTCGGCTTTGAATTAACAGACAAGGGCATCGCACGCGACGAAATGGATGTTTATATAAACGAAGAAAAAGTCGGTGTAGTTACATCTGGAAGCCACGCACCATACTTGAAAAAATCAATCGGTCTAGCTTTTGTGCCGACTGAGTTTGCAAACGTCGGTCAAGAGATTAAAATTGATGTTAGAGGAAGACATTTGTCGGCAGAAATTGTGCCAACACCATTTTATAAAAGAGATAAATAGCTGTTTTTCTTATCTTTAAACCTAAACAGTATAAAAACTTAATTAAATAATAAAAATAAAAAAATTATGGCAAACATACCTGAAGAATTAAAATACACAAAAGATCACGAATGGGTTTCGGTTGATGGAGATGTAGCAACAATCGGAATCACGGATTATGCACAACACGCTCTTGGTGATGTTGTCTTTGTTGAACTTCCGAATATCGGAGAAAGTTTCGATGCACACGACGCATTCGGTTCGGTTGAATCAGTCAAAGCGGTTTCGGAAATCTTTCTGCCACTCGGCGGTGAGATCGTTGAAATTAACGATGATTTGAACGATACACCAGAAGTTGTCAATGATGATGCTTACGGCGATGCTTGGCTCGTCAAGATCAAAATGGACAACTCCGGCGAACTTGACGAACTTTTATCATCAGAAGAATACGCAGATTTCCTCGAATCAGAGGAAGAATAATTCCATTTTGGATTTTAGATTTTGGATTTTTGAATAAAGAACAATTAATATGTTCAAATTCAAACTGGTAATCCAAAATCTAAAATCTAAAATCTAAAATCTAAAATCAAATGAGATATATTCCAAATTCGCCCGAAGAGCGTCAAGAGATGCTCGAAAAAATCGGGCTGTCGTCAGCTGATGAACTTTTCCGTTCGATTCCAGCCGATGTTTTATTAAATCGCAAATTAAATGTAACCGAACCGCTCGCCGAAAATGAAGTCATCGGCGGAATGGAATCGTTTGCTGATAGAAATACCGCTTCACGCAAAACTTCGTTTTTGGGTGGCGGAGTTTATTCGCACTTTTCGCCGACCGTTGTTGACCATTTGATACAACGAAGCGAATTTTTTACTTCATATACGCCATATCAACCTGAAGTTACACAAGGAACTCTGCAATATATTTTTGAGTTTCAAACTTTGGTTTGCCAATTGACGGGAATGGATGTCGCCAATGCTTCGATGTATGACGGCTCAACTTCTATGGCAGAAGCGTTTTTGATGGCTCAGAGAGTTACGAGACGCGACAAAGTCCTCGTTGCCAAAACAGTTCATCCCGAATATCTGCAAGTTGCGGAAACCTATACACAACATGGAGATTTAGAACTCGGAACGATCGGTTTTGATGAAAATTCAGGTCGTGTTTTAGCCGACGATTTAAGTAAACTCGACAAAGAAACTGCCGCAATTGTTGTTCAATCACCGAATTTCTTCGGATGTATCGAAGATTTACAAGCGATTGCTGACAAGGCACACGAAGTCGGGGCTTTAATGATCGTTGTCGTAACGGAAGCAATTTCATTCGGATTATTAAAATCGCCGGGCGAATGCGGTGCTGATATTGTCGTTGCCGAAGGTCAGAGTTTTGGAATCCCTATGAGTTTCGGCGGTCCGCACGTCGGTTTATTTGCCTGCCAACAAAAATATGTGCGAAATATGCCGGGCAGACTTGCCGGAGTCGCCTATGACAAAAACGGAAATCGTGGATTTGTTTTGACTTTGGCAACCCGTGAACAACACATTCGACGCGAAAAAGCTACTTCAAACATTTGCACAAATCAAGGTTTGATCGCACTTGCGGCAACAATTTATATGGAAACGATGGGCAAAAAAGGCTTGCAGGAGGTTGCCATGCAAAATGCTCAAAAAACCGCTTACGCCGCCAAGAAAATCTCCGAACTCGAAGGATTTTCGCTTGCTTTTGATTCACCGAAATTTAATGAGTTTGTCGTAACCGCACCAAAATCTGCGGATGAGATTTTAAGCAAATTAAGTAATGAAAACAAGATCTTAGGCGGAATTGCTCTGTCAAAATACTACGAAAATCGCCCTAATGATTTTCTCGTATGCGTTACGGAAACAAACACTAAAGAGCAAATTGATAGTTTGGTTGAAGCGTTGCAAAGTTAGAAAAAAAGTTAGGAGTATTAGAAGTGTTTGGAACAACTGAAATAATATTGATAGTTTTGATTTTGTTGTCACTATTGATTGTCCCGATACTTCTGATTATTATTTTTGTTTTTTTGAGACGTAAGAAAAATCTTCAAAACACAAAACAATGTCAATTTTGTGCAGAAATTATCAAAGTGGAAGCGAAAGTTTGTAGATTTTGTAATCGGGGTTTGAGTATTTAGATATTTGAAGTTTGTTAGCAAACTCCAAAATTAAACTCGTCAATTATTAGCTTAATTTTGGAAATTGTTTAATTATGGCAAGAAATTTTGGATTAAAATACGAAGACAAAATCATTGGAATACTTGAAGATCGCGGACTTTTACCGATTTTGTTAAAAAATAATTTACAAGGCAATGATGCCGGATTTGTTCATAAAGGTTTGACTCATTTTTTGGAGTTGAAAAACAAAACGGATGCTGATTTTGGTCAAAAAGGATTAAAATGGGAATCACGAAACGGTTGGGAATGGAAAGAAAATGATGTCATCACTGAAATGTATGACGACATCGGAATTATCAAACAAATTGCGAAAGATTTCCGTCCGAATTTATTCAACGTGAATAAACTTAATTTCACGCAGCAACACAGAATTCAAGATCAGAGGGCATTTGAACAACTGATTGAATTAAAAGGTGCGGATTACTTACATAAGTTCTACGCACGAAAAAATTGTTATTACATACAAGTTGAAAATCGGGGATTTTATTATTTAGAAAAAGATATTGCTAATTTAGGAGTTCCGAGATTTGATCCGACATTACGCCTGCGTCTGCGTGCAAAAGTCCGCAATTCGTTTCCGGCGTATAATTACAGTTTTTTTGCGACGATAAAGGTCAACAAAGGATCAATCCGCAAGTCGGATTTTGATATTGAAGAAAAAATGGGAAGAAAATTCCC
>JBGTHN010000114.1:0-2827 GCA_041746235.1 Pyrinomonadaceae bacterium
AAGGAAGCAAGAAAAGATTTTTGACTTAAAAATTCCAAAATTCGTTTTGCCGGTCAGTTCTGGACGAAACGTGACTACTTTGGTTGAAACGGCTGTTCGTATTCATCTTTTGAAAATTGCCGGACATAATGCAGCACAAAATTTTATTGAAAAACATAATATTGCGGTTAGTGGTGAGAAAAGTTAATTTAATCAAATAATAAGCATAAAAAAATGCCAGAAAAAAAGGCTGTATCAAAAAAACTACAAAATTTTATAATCATTACTGGTTTGAGCGGTTCAGGAATGTCTTCGGCTACAAATGCTTTTGAAGATTTGGGATATTTTTGTGTTGATAATCTTCCGGTAACAATGATTTCGACATTTGCGAGGTTACTCAAACCTAATTCGGAAGAACTCGTAGCCATTGAAAAAGCTGCATTAGTCATAAATATTCGTGAAAGACATTTTTTATCTGAATTTTCAAATGAAATAAAATTACTAAAGAAAGATAAACTCACGCCTTTTATATTATTTTTTGAGGCATCCGATAAAGTTTTGCAAAGAAGATTTAGCGAAACACGTCGTCCGCACCCGACAGATGAAGGAACGGGTTTGCTTTCGGCGATTCGTGCTGAAAAAGATACGATGAAAGATGTCCGAAAAAAGGCGGATTTGATTATTGATACCACACAACATACGGTTCATACGCTTAGACGTATGTTGATTCAGAAGTTTAGTGAAAGTGAAGTAGGTGTTCCGCTTCAAGTTCAGCTATTCAGTTTTGGGCATAAACACGGAGTTCCCGGAGATGTAGATTTATTGTTTGATGTGAGACATTTACCGAATCCTTATTTTGAAAAGAATTTAAAGAATTTACCGGGAACAAATCCAAAAGTTATTAAATTTTTAGAAAATCAGGATGAAGTTAATGAAACAGTTCGACGTTTTCAAGATCTTTTGACTTATTTGCTTCCGCTTTATAAACGAGAAGGAAAATCTTATTTAACTATCGGGATCGGTTGCACAGGCGGCAGACATCGTTCTGTTTATGTTACTAATAAATTAGGTGATTTATTGAACAAGAATGACTTTGAGGTTACTGTCGGACATAGAGATGTTCAAAAATAAAGTTTATAAAACTCTACAAAAAATATTATGAAAAAGATCGGTGGTGTTATAGTTTCGCACGGACAACTAGCAAACGAATTATTGGCGGCGGCTGAACAAGTAGTTGGAGAATTGTCACATATTTCAGCGGTTTCAATCGGGTGGCATGACAACGTAGAAGCGGCACAAGCGGAAATTGAAAGAGCAATAAAAGGCGTTACTTCCGGCAATGGAGTTTTACTTTTAACCGATATGTTTGGTGGAACTCCGACAAATATTTCAGCAATGTTTATTAAAGAAGGTGAAGTTGAAGTCATCACAGGTGTAAATCTTCCGATGGTTATAAAACTTGCTTCACAAAAGTCTGAAATATCGCTTGAAGAAATGGCTGAGATTGTTGAAGTACAAGGAAAGCAGTCCATCTATCGTGCAGTTAATTTACTTTCGCCACAGAAAATGAAAAAAGATGCGTAA
Organism: Pyrinomonadaceae bacterium; assembly: GCA_041746235.1. Classification (GTDB taxonomy): domain Bacteria; phylum Acidobacteriota; class Blastocatellia; order Pyrinomonadales; family Pyrinomonadaceae; genus Aridibacter. Next base: position 1,564 of record JBGTHN010000114.1, read on the forward strand.
AGGTCAGGTGAAAATTGTAAATCAACTTGGACTTCATGCACGAGCCGCCGCACAGTTGATTCGAACTGCTGAAAGTTTTACAAGTAATATTAAACTTATTAGATTTGATAATTCAGTTTATGCTGATGCTAAGTCAATTTTGAGTGTTTTAACGCTTGCTGCCTCAAAAGGAACTATACTTAATTTGGAAGTTGAGGGTAAAGATGAAGACTCTGCCTTTGATGCAATCGTTGAAATTATAGAAAATGGTTTTGGTGAACTTTAAATAAAAGAAATATGGAAACAAAAGATAGATTTTTCCCCGGAAAAGGAAAAAAAGTCGGGATATTAGGTGTTCCACTGGGATTTGGAGCGGGAACCGGTGGTAGCGAACTTGGAACAACTGCGATTCGGCTTGCGATTTTTCGTGGAAATAAATTAACAAAACACATTGCCAATTTGGGTTATGAAGTTATAGATCACGGCAATGTCGAAATAATAAATCCTGATTATGAAGCCAAACCTGATGATAACCCAAAATATCTGCCGGAAGTTATACAGTCTTGTCAGAATATGATCAAAGATGTAAAAGGAATTTTGGCAAATGATGAGATTCCAATAATTTTAGGTGGCGATCATTCAATTGCAACCGGAACTTTTTCGGGAGTTTCCAGTCATTTTCACGAACAAGGACAGGAAATTGGTTTGATTTGGTTTGACGCACACGCCGATATGAATACACCAGACACATCTCCGAGTGGAAACACACACGGAATGCCGCTTGCCGCTTTATTGGGCAAAGGTGATTCAAATTTGGTAAATCTTGAAGGATTTTCGCCAAAAATAAACCCGAAATATCTGGCACATATTGGAGCGAGAGATTTGGATTTAGGTGAAAAACAATACATACATAATATTGGTATGCGGGATAATTTTTTCACGATGAGCGATATTGACGAGTTTGGAATTTTGGATTGCGTCAACAAAGCTATTGATATTGCATCACAAGCACCGGCAGGTTTTGCAGTAACTTTTGATGTTGATGCGATTGATCCGAGATTTGCTCCGGGTTCCGGCACGCTTGTTCGCGGCGGTATGACATATCGAGAATCACATCTTGCCCTCGAAGCAATTGCCGAACGCGGCGGTATGCGTTCTTTTGAAATTGTTGAGGTTAATCCGACACTTGACCGTAGTAATATAACAGCTAAACTTGCAGGGGAACTGATACTTTCCGCACTTGGAAATGTAATTCTTTAATAAGTTTGTAAAAAAATGGAAAAAA
>JBGTHN010000115.1:0-5887 GCA_041746235.1 Pyrinomonadaceae bacterium
TTTGCGTTGAGCCCAACCCGAATTATCCGAGATCAAAACTATCGGTGTTCCGGCAAGTTCGGTAAATTCCGCTTCCTGAATTTTGCCGAGATCGGTGCGTGTCCAGAGCTGTTTTCCCGTCGCACCTTCGAGCATTAAGACGCTTGAACTTGTCCCGATCATCAAATTGCCCGATTCCATTAACGAATACCATTTTGCTCCTTTATGTGTCCACAGTGGTTCTTCTGCAAATGTTGCCGAAGTTGCCGAAAACAAAATGGCGACGGCAAAAGTTATTGCAAATAATTGTTTGATAAGATTTTTTGACATAAATTTTCTCCTCAGATTTTAACTAAAATTGGAAATAAAACTTTCCTATATTCAAAATCGCAAAAAATCTGTTAAAATTGGGTCAAATTATTTATTGCGATCAAATCCCCTTTGATTTAATAGACTTTATTCACGAATCTAATTAAAAAGTTAAATGTCAAAAAAAGGCGAAGTTACAAAACTTTTAAGCAAGGCACAATCGGGCGATCGTGAATCGCTTGATGAACTTTTGCCGATCGTTTATAACGAATTGCGGATAATTGCGAAAAGCAAATTGAAAGGCGAGCGAGCCGATCATACTTTGCAGGCGACGGCACTTGTCCACGAAGCCTATATGCGTCTCTTGGAACAAACCGAAGTTGATTGGAAAAACCGTCTGCATTTTTTCTCGATTGCGTCCGAAATGATGCGTCGGATTCTGGTTAATTACGCAATCAGCAAAAACGCCCAAAAACGCGGCGACGGTGTTACAAAGATCGAACTGGATGAAGGCGTTTCTTATGCTGAACAAAAGGACTTTGATCTCGTCGCGTTGGATGAAGCATTAAAACAACTAGCCGAGTTTGACGAAAAACAAGCAAAGATCGTTGAACTTAGATTTTTCGGCGGTTTGACCATCGAAGAAACTGCCGAAGTTTTGGAAATATCGGATTCGACCGTAAAACGTGAATGGCGAATGGCAAAGGCTTGGCTGAAAACGAAATTATAAATTTCACAATCAAATCGTTGTTTCTCAATATCAGATAAATATTGACGAACATTCAACGAATGTAAGCCAATATTCAGCGAATATTGGCTTACATTCAAGAAATATTCATCAATATTCAGCGAATGTTCGTCAACATTCAGCGAATATTCATCAATATTCAACGAATATTCATCAATATTCAACGAATGTTCGTCAACATTCAATGAATGTTCGACAATATTTTTTGAATATTCTCCAATATTTCACGAATATTCGCCAATATTTTATTTTCCGATCTTAACTAAAAATGAAAAAAGACAAATGGCAAAAAGTTAAAGAGGTTTTTAATGAAGCGGTTGAATTGCCTTTAAATGAACGGCAGAAATTTCTTGATGAAAAATTCAACGGCAATGATGAATTACGCCGCGAAGTTGAGAAAATGCTTGATGCTGATAACGAAGACAGCAACGACACGCTCGAAGAAAACGCATACGAACTTCTAACGCAAAACAATTCCCCAAAACACCCGACACAGATCGGCAATTACAAAATAATCAAAGAGATCGGACGCGGTGGAATGGGAGCGGTTTATGAAGCGGTTCGAGAAAATGCAGATTTTAAACAAAAGGTCGCACTAAAAATCATCAAACGCGGGATGGATTCGGACATAATTCTGTCGCGTTTTCATCACGAACGGCAGATTCTCGCATCACTTCAACATCAAAACATCGCAAGTTTTATTGACGGCGGAATGACCGACGAGGGAATGCCTTTTTATGCGATGGAATACGTCGAAGGAACGGATATTGACACATATTGCCAACGCGAAAATCTTGACATCGAAGATCGTTTGCAGGTTTTTCAGAGAGTTTGCGAAGCCGTCCAATATGCTCACCAAAATTTCATTGCTCATCGTGATCTCAAACCGAATAACATACTCATCACAAAAGAAAAAGTCGTTAAACTTCTCGATTTCGGTATCGCTAAAGTTTTGTCGAGCGATGAAGGAATTAATGACAAAACGGGAACTGTAACGGAATATCAAATGATGACTCCCGCGTATGCTTCGCCCGAACAGATACGCGGTGAAAAGGTCGGTGTGCATAGTGATATATACAGTTTAGGTGTTATTTTATACGAACTTCTAACAGGAAAAAAACCTTTCGATTTAAAGAATTTACGTCCTGATGAAGCGGTTAAAATGATCTGCGAAAGCGATCCATTGAAGCCGAGTTCGGTAAAAACATCACCGCAGAATATTGAACAAACGCAAGCCGATAAAACTTTGACAGAACAAAATTTTGAAGAATCAATTGGCGTTGAAAATTCAAATTCCAAGATCATAAATCCAAAATCACTAAAAGGTGATCTCGACAACATAATTCTAAAAGCGTTACAAAAATCACCCGAAAGACGTTACGCTTCGGTCGAAAAATTCTCCGAAGATATAAACCGTTATCTCAAAGGTTTGCCCGTTTCTGCTCGTCCCGATACTTTTTCATATCGTGCTTCAAAATTCATCAAACGCCATCGTGCCGCCGTTGTTGCGGGTTCGCTTATTTTTACCGCATTGATAGTTGGATTTGCCGCAACTCTTTATCAAACACGCGTTGCACAAGCCGAAAGAATTCGTGCCGAAAAGCGTTTCGAGCAAGTTCGCAAACTCGCAAATAATGTCGTTTTCAGATATCACGACGCAATCGCCGATTTGCCCGGTTCGACGGAAGTTCGTGAAATGTTGGTCAAGGATGCGGTCGAATATCTGGATAATTTGGCGGAAGATGCTGAAGATAATCCCGAATTGCAGGACGAATTGGCAAGAGCTTATTTAAAAATCGGAAATGTTCAAGGTTCGGTTTACACAGCGAATTTGGGAAACTCAAAAGAAGCCTTACAAAGTTACGAAAAGAGCATAAATATTTATGACAAATTGCTGAAAAAATATCCTGATAATGTCGAATATATAAAAAATTACTTAAAGGTTTTAGATCAGAAAATTCTGCTTAACGTGCGTTTGAATCAATCAACAGACGCAAAACCTTCGGCTGAACAACTGCTTGATGCCAGCCGTAAATTAAGCGAAATTGATCCGGAAAATGTTGAAAATCGAGCAATTCTCACGCGAAGTTTTTTAACTATGGGCGATGCGGTCAAATCTTCGGAAGGTTATTTAAAATCCATCGAATGGTATCGCCGCTCGCTTGAATCGGCGGAAACTTTGTATAAGGAAAACCCCGACAATGAAGAAGTTACAAGAAATCTGGTCGTGCCGTTTCAAAGGATCGGAACGAACAGCGAATATCAGGCGGAATTATTAAAAGAATCGGACGGTTTAACCGAAGAGATCAAAAAACTCTATGAAGAAGCCGAGCAAATGCACTTTCGTGCTTTAGAAATTGCCAGAGGTTTGAAACAAAAATATCCCGAAAAGCAAATCTATGATCGTTACATCGGAGCATTAAATATCAATTACGGAACGGCTCTGGCGAGAAACGGCAAAGGCAAGGAAGGAATTCCATTGATCGCTTCGTCCTGTGATGATTTTCGCAAAACCGCCGCTAACGATGAAAAAAATATCGAGGCAAAACGCGATATTGCCGAATGTTTGCAATATCTGGCATTTGCTTATGATGCTTCGGACGAACAGGAAAAAGCTATCGTCATAAATCGTGAATCAATAAAAATTCTTGAAGAAATAACGGTCAAAGACCCGACAAATTTTGAATTTCTCGCACAGGCTCATCTGACTTTTAACAACAACGGCGATATTTTTTTCAGAGAAGGGAAATTTGACGACGCTTTGAATTCTTACCGACGCGGTATCGAATTTGTCGAAAAAATGTCGAAATTAAATGACAGTTCGCAGATAAAATTGTTGAGAAGTGACTCAAACCGAAAGATCGGCGAAGCATATTTAGCCATAAAAAATGCCAAACTTGCGATAGAATTTTTATTAAAGGCACAAAAAGATTTGCAGGAATTAAAGGATAAAAACGAACTCGGCAAAAACGATGAGTTCAAATTGAATTTGGTTAAACGGGACATTGAAAAAGCAAAAATCTAAATAACTCACCTTACGCAGTTTTAAAAGTTTTCACCGCAAAGGTCGCCAAGGTCGCAAAGTTTTTTGAAATATTGCTTCGCATTTTGGTTTGTTTATGTAAAATCCTTCTTCCTTTTCACTAAACAAATGAAGATTTTTTATCAATCGGAAAAAGTCTTTACTATTTTCAGCTTTCTTTTTTTACTTTGCGACCTTGGCGACCTTTGCGGTTAATTTTTTTCTTCTCGCATAAGATTAGTAAATAATTCAAAATTCCTTGATACTAAAACCCGTTCGTTGTTTAAATTGTTCCGCCATTGATGGCAATCCGTGCGATATCTCATCACGCGAAATCCTTTCCACACGCCACATCGGATAAAACGAATCCTGCATCGACAGATATTGTTCGTCGTTTTTTATTGCCCTTGTCCATTCTTCAAAGTAATCAAGATCAATTCCACGCACAAAAATTCCCGCCGCATTTATTTCGTGCAGAACGCCGAATATTTTCTCACGCGGATTTTGCATAATTACGATCACGCATTCGCCTGTTTCGATTTTCATAAAGTTTATTTTAATTTTACAGCGACAATATCCAATTCGCCGGTTTTATCTAAAATGTTTGCTACGACTAAATCATTATCGGTCAATTGCGATACAAATTCGTTCGGAACTAAAACCAATGCAGAGTTTTGATCGTTGCTTTTCAAATATTCGACTATTTCATCAATGCCGTTGAATCTTTTTTGTTCGCCATTTGCTTCACGCAGAAGTCTTGTATGCCCATAAAATTCAATGTTGTGCGAAATTGTGTGCAGACTCAAGATCTTTTCAGTTTTATAGCCTTTTTCATTTGCCGTTAAAACTAAATGTCTGGTCGAATCATTTTCTGCAAAATTCGGCACGGCAAATTGCAGTAAAAAAGCGACGACTGCAAATGTCAGAAACGCTAAACCTTGCAAAAGATATTTTCTTGTGTCGCTTTTTTGCACAAAACGAAAAACGTATTCCGCCGTCAAAATACAAGCGGCGGGAAGTGCCGGAAGAATGTAGCCGGGAAGTTTTGAACCCGAAAGCGAAAAGAAAACAAGCGGAACTAGCAGCCAAGCGAATGCAAATAGTCGTAGATTGGAATTCGGAATGTGCAAATGAGGTTTGTTCTGCGGTTCTTTTGCAGTTCTATAAAGAAAATTCTGTTTAAGAAAATTCCAAATTGATGCAAAGTAGAACGGAATCCACGGAATTGTGAAAAGCGGAAAAATTACCCAGAAAAACCAGAATGGTTGCGGGTGTTTATATTTGTTTGAAGCAAATCTCTGAAAATGATGTTGGATAAAAAACTCGTCAATAAATTCCCAACCGTTTTGCAGATACATCGGCAGATACCAAATTGACGCAACCAAAACACTTAAAATCGTTCCCCAAACTACACTTATCAAAAATGTTTTGCTCGGAATTTTTAGACGCAAAACATAATAAAAAGCGACTATTGCAAAAGGAAAAACGATGCCGATCAAACCTTTGGCGATTAAGGCGATTCCGATGAAAAAGTAAAAGAGTGTTAAAGGTAAATAGTTGATTGTTGATTGTTTTTCGGATTTCGTTTCCCATAAAAAGAAGGAAACTAATGAAGCGGTTATTGGAAAAGTTATCATTATATCGAAACTCGCACCGCGTGAAAAAACGATCAAACCGAGCGACGAAGCCATAATCAGCATCAACCAATTGGCAAAGTATGTCCGACTGTTGTTGTCTTTTTGGTGTTTTGGAGAGTTAAAAAATGCTTCATCATCTTGAGATGATGGAGCATAATCCTGAGATAATGGAGTATCATCTTGGGATAATGG
>JBGTHN010000116.1:0-4338 GCA_041746235.1 Pyrinomonadaceae bacterium
CCGAAATTGCCTCTTCACTTGAGAATGATTTTGAGACGTTTGACGAGACTTCCGAAGAATGGAACGAGGAAACGGAACCCGACTCCGTGATTGATAAAACTAGCGAAAGTACAGACGATGACGCGATAACGCAGGAAATTCAAGAACTTCTAAGTTATAGCGAGCTTGCTTCCTCGATCCAAAACAATGCCAAGGGTGACGAGCTACTCATTGCACTAAACAATGGAATCGAAAAATTAAAGGAAATAGGTGCAAATCAAAAAGCTGTAATTTTTACCGAATCGCGAAGAACACAGGATTACTTATTTGACCTTTTAAATCGTAAAGGCTATTCAGGCAGAGTTTTGACAATAAACGGTACGAATAGCGATTCGAGATCAGCCGCGATATACCGGGAATGGGCCGAGAAGCATCATGGGGAATCAAATGTTTCGGGAAATAAAATTGTTGATATTCGCGCCGCGATAATAGAACGGTTTCGCGGCGACAAAGACGTTCTGATTGCCACTGAAGCGGCTGCCGAAGGTGTAAATTTGCAATTTTGTTCGCTCGTTGTAAATTACGATCTACCTTGGAACCCTCAAAGAATAGAGCAGCGGATTGGGCGTTGTCATCGTTACGGACAAAAGCACGATGTCGTTGTAGTAAATTTTATTAATCGACAAAACGCTGCTGATCAGCGGGTATTTCAACTCCTTTCAGAAAAATTCCAACTTTTTGAGGGTGTTTTCGGTTCCTCAGATGAGGTGTTGGGCGCGTTAGAATCCGGGGTGGATTTTGAACGTCGAATCGTTGAAATATATCAAACTTGTCGAACTCAAGACCAAATTGAAAAAGCCTTTAATCAGCTTCAGCTTGACCTTGATGAGCAAATCTCAGCGCGAATGGCGAACACTCGTAATTCATTGCTTGAGCATTTTGACGATGAAGTTCATCAGCGTCTTAAGGTGAATTTGGACGAAAGTGAAAAGAGTCTGAGTCAATTCGAGCGAGTATTTTGGAATCTAACTAAGATTGAGCTTCAAGAAAGTCTCGGCAAAAATGTGCATTTCGATGATAAAAACTACGAATTTTTTATTGAGACGAATCAGATTGACGGCAAAGTTATTGAAAAGGGCAGTTACCAATTTGCACGGAGCATCGGTGAAAATGGTGGAGTTTATGCATACACCTTGAATAGTCCTCTTGCGGAGTATCTACTTGAAAAATCGAGGAGTCGCGAACTTCAATCCGCCGAAATTGTTTTTGATTATACAAACACCACTGGAAAGGTCGGATTGATCGAGCCATATGTTGGCAGATCAGGATGGCTAATCTTCAGTCTCCTTAGAATAAATTCGCTTGAGGAAGAAGATCGTATTTTGTGTGCGGTATTAGATGACAGCGACAATATTTTGCATGCGGATTTCGGCGAAAAGCTTTTCCAAATTGATGGATCTGTTTCCTCATGTTTCGAGATTGATGACCGAATAAAAGAAACACTGCACAGCGAATTATTGCGACAGGAAAACACGATAAAGCTTGAAATTTCAGAGCGAAACAACAACTTTTTCGATGAGGAATTAGAGAAACTCGAACGCTGGGCGGAAGATCGGAAACAAGCACTCGAATTCGAACTGAAGGAACTTGATCTTCAAATAAAGAACACAAAACGCGAATCGAAACTCGCCGCTGACTTACAGAGCAAACTCGATTGGCAAAAGGAAATTAAGATGCTTGAAAAGAGGCGGAAACAAAAACGAAGCGATCTTTTTGAAGCACAAGATAAGGTGGAAGCCGACAAAGATGAACTGCTCGAAAATATCGAGGCGCGGCTGGATCAGGAAATTTCGATTGAAAAGATGTTTTGCATAAATTGGAGGATAACATGACGGAAAGTATCGAATCTAGCACTAAAAAAACACCTAATGAACAACTTGGACTTAAGATCGTAACTTTGGCACTCGAATATGATCTTGTTGAGGAATCCAATCGTGATGAAATAACTCGTAAACTTTGTAATGGCGGTGCGACGGCCGAAGATTGGCGAACATGGGTCGAAAACGCAGTGCTTCGAGAAGAAGCAGAGGAGGTATGAAATAGATGCGAATAACTAAGCTCTCACTTGTGAAATTTCGCGGCGCTACTACCGAAACAATAGTTGATTTTGATAATTCCAAGTCTTTGACAATGCTTTACGGAGAAAATGGCACCGGCAAATCTTCTCTTGCTGACGCTATCGACGTCGTTTGCAACAAGGTTCCTGGATCGCTTAGAGGGAAAAGTTCGACCAGTGTAAAAGAACATTTGGTTTCTATTGGAACAAACTCTTCCGATCTGGCCGTTGAGCTTTCGACATCAACGGCTGTTTGGAAGGCAACCCAAAATGGACGGGACATTTTGATTGGGGGTTCCAATGAACCAACACCTAACGCATTTGTCCTAAGAAGATCTGAATTATTAAGACTTGTAGAAGCAACGCCTTCGGAACGGTATCAAACCTTAAAGTCGTTCATTGGCGTGTCAGAGGTTGAGGCATCTGAACAGACTCTTCGCAATGCGACGGCCGAATCAAAGCGTAACCACGAAACACTCGTCAAGCAGCTGGCCGACGAGAAAGAAAAATTAGAGCAGTTTTGGATTGATGAGGGCTCATCCGACGGAGACGCGGTCACTTGGGCAACGCGGAAGGTCGATCAGAAGTTTGATGATTTTACTAAACTACGAGAAAAACTGACGTCAGTCTCTGATTCCATCATTCGGCTCGAAAGTAAACTTGATGATTACGATGGTGAATTGGCAAGACAGAAATTGGATCAAACGGCGCTATTCGAATCAAGGAAGTCATTGGAGAAGTTATCCGGGTCGCTTGAAACAAATAGTGTCCAACTCGTAAAAGTCCTTTCAGAAGTGGAGAAATATATTGCACGACCATACTCTGACGATCGTTGTCCTGCTTGTCGTTCAGATTTCGATTTAGAAAAACTTCGAACTGAAGTTGCCGAAAGAAAAAGTGCTCTAGAATCGCTGGGGCAATTAAACAAGAAGGTAGAATCACACGAATCGCAGTTGAAAACCCGAGAAGGAACAATAGCAAAACTATTGGCGGAACAGGAAACAATTGCTAGCGAATTGAATAGTTTAATCGATATTCCTCAAGATAATGGTGATTCGGCCCGAATTGCTTTATGGGACGGTAAACTTGAAAGCCTCTCTGATTTTCTTACAAAAGCTCGTGAATTTCGCGACAAAAGCTTGGAATCGATTGAAAAGGAAAAACGCGACTTTGATTTACAGAATCCTATACGGCGGACATTGGAGAGCTTTACCACGTTAAAGTCCGACGTCGAGCAAGATACTCGAATTTTAGATCGCATAACAAAGCTTTATGAACTTGTTCACAAAACACGAATAGATTTTGTCCAGCAAATTCTCAACGAAGTTCATGATGAAAGCGCGCGTCTTTATGATGCCATTCATCCCGGCGAAACGTTAAAATCTACAAGCTTGCGTATTGACGAAAAAACAAAAGGTTCAATTCATCAAGTTGCGCATTTTGAGGGTCATGACGGTGTTGCTCCGCAAGCTTATTTTAGCGAATCTCATCTTGATACTCTTGGTTTTTGCTTTTGGTTAGCAATTGCAAAATACGCTTCGGGTGGTGATGCAATTATTGTGATTGATGACGCGTTTACGTCCGTAGATCTGCAACATCTTAGTCGTATCGTAGATCTTTTGTTTGATGAAAGCGCGTCATTTAACCAAATTATTATAACGACACATCAAAAGCGTTGGCTAAATCATTTTCTGCAGGGACATAAAGGTAGGGATCACGTTTTGTTGATGGAACTTGGAAACTGGGATCTCGCGAATGGAATAATTGTAAAAAATGCGGAAACGGATTTTGAATTGCTCGCAAAACTCAATGCCGAACCGCATTTAGATAGACAGGCGGTTTGTTCCAAGTCCGGTGTTTTTCTTGAACGGCTCTTTGATACTCTGACTCAGCATTATGGGTGTACAATATCGCGTGTACGAGGTGATAAATACACTCTTTATCCTTTATACAATGCTGCAAACAGCCTATTCAAGAAGCTTGATATTTCATTACCGAATACCGATCCTATATCGGGAGAAGTAGCAGTCCCCATCGATTATGAAAAGATTGACGTATTGGAGAGTTACTTGGAATTGAGTCGGTTTATGACAGTGCGAAACACTGTCGGTGCACATTTTAGTCTTGACGAAGAAGACTATACTGATATTGATGTTAAGTTCTTTGTCGATCACGTTCTAAATCTAGCGAAAGCGTTTCATTGCCCGCGTTGCGGCAGTTTGCCACTTCGAAGGAACAAAGCG
>JBGTHN010000117.1:0-2644 GCA_041746235.1 Pyrinomonadaceae bacterium
CCATTATAATCAGCGTCAAAGTTTCAGAACTTAACATACAATAATTTTTCAGGAGATAATTTAATGAATAAAAAGATCGTTTTGATGGCAAGCCTTTGTTTGCTTTTTATGGTGGTTGCAATTTCGGCTCAGGATAAAATCACAAATTTTTCGGGCGATTGGACGCTTAATGTTGAAAAAAGCGAAATGGGCGAGCGTTCGCGTGTTGAATCTATGACGATGAAAGTTACGCAAAGCGAAACAGCATTGTCGGTTGAGAGAAAGGCAAAACTTGCCGAACTTGCTGACAGTGGAGGTGGCGGCGGACGCGGCGGCGGAATGGGACGCGGTGGTGGAATGGGGCGTGGCGGTGGAATTGGCAATATAGATATGAATCTTAGTTATGATCTGAGCGGTAAGGAAACATCTTTGACATCAGAAAATGACGCTTTCGGCGGTGAAACAAAATTAAAAGCCAAGTCTGAAAAAGATGGCAAAATGAAACTCACGCAAACCAGAAGTTTTGAAACACAGATGGGTTCGATAACTATGAAAACCGTCGAAACGTGGGAATTATCCGCCGATGGAAATGCCTTGACAGTTAAAAGTGAAACCGAAACTCCGCGTGGAAATAGAAATTCAAAAATGGTTTTTGTTAAAGCAGATTCGGTAGATTCTGATGTTGACACAGGAAATGTTTTTGTTAGAAGAGGTGTAAATGTAGATAAAACGCTTCCACCAACGAAAGCAGACAACTCCAAAATAAACAGGATTGCAGGTGGTGTGATAAATGGGAAGGCTTTGAATTTGGCTGTTCCGATATATCCAGCCGAAGCAAAAGAGCAAGGTATAAAAGGAACAGTTAATGTTCAGGTAATAATTGGCAAAGATGGAAATATTATGGAAGCCAATGCTATCAGCGGACACGAATTATTACGCGAAGCTGCAGTTGAAGCTGCAAGAAATTCAAAATTTGCCCCGACTTTGCTTTCGGGACAGCCTGTAGAAGTTGTCGGTGTTATCGTTTATAATTTCAATTAGTAGGTTTTTGCGTGAAATTTTATTAAGCAAGAGTATTCAAAGCTCTTGCTTTTTTGTTTGTTCGTTTAACTTTTCTGCGTGCAGAACGTAAAATCATCTTCGGTATAGAAATTATGAAATTTATAAATGTGATTGGCGGCGGATTAGCCGGAGTAGAAGCGGCATGGCAAGCGGCGGAGCGTGGTGTGAAGGTAAAACTTTACGAGATGCGTCCCGTTCAGCAAACGCCTGCTCATCGAACGGATAAATTGGCGGAAATTGTCTGCTCAAATTCCTTGAAAACAGATCAGGAAGGTTCTGCACCGTATTTGTTAAAAGAAGAATTGCGACGCGGAAAATCGCTCGTGATGGAAGCGGCGGAAGCTAATAAAATTCCCGCAGGTGCGGCGTTGGCGGTTGATCGTGGTGAATTTTCGGAATACATCACAAACAAAATTGAGAATCATCCGAACATCGAAATCGTCCGTGAGGAATTTACAAAAATTCCCGAAGATGAAATTACGATCATTTGCACGGGACCTCTGACGAGTAACGCTCTGACCGATCAGATTATGAAACTCACGGGTGACGACCAACTTTATTTTTATGATGCGATCGCTCCGATCGTTGCGGCGGATTCGATAAATATGGACATCGCTTTCAAAGCGGCACGTTACGGACGCGGTGGCGACGATTATATAAATTGTCCTTTTACGAAAGAGGAATATTTAAGTTTCTACAACGAATTGATAAACGCAAAATCAGTTCCGCTCAAAAGATTTGAGGAAACACATTGGTTTGAAGCGTGTCTGCCACTCGAAGAAACGGCTCGTCGCGGAGTTGATACGCTAAGATTCGCTTGTATGAAACCCGTCGGTTTGCCCGATCCGAAAACGGGACGCGAGGCTTATGCGGCAGTTCAATTGCGACAGGAAAATCAAATGGCGGACGCTTATTCGCTCGTCGGTTTTCAGAATCATCTGCGTTATCCCGAACAAAAGAGAATTCTGCAACTGATTCCGGGATTGGAAAATTGCGACATTCTGCAATATGGACAAATTCACCGCAACACATTTATTGATTCGCCAAAACTTTTAAATGACAGCCTGCAAGTTGAAAGACAGCCGAATATATTTTTCGCAGGACAAATAACGGGAGTTGAAGGTTATGTTGAATCGGTCGGAACAGGTTGGCTGGCGGGAATAAATGCGGTAAATCTTTCGCATGGAAAAGAACTTCTTATCGCACCAAGCAAATCGGCGATCGGTTCATTATGCCGTTATGTTGCGAATGCCGAAACGAAGAATTTTCAGCCCGTAAACATTACATTTGGTTTGCTCGAACTGCTTCCGCCCGAACTTCGCAAAAAATATCGAAACAAACACGAACGCCACGCTTTTCAAGTCGAACTTGCATTAAAAGATTGGGATGAATGGATGGCTGAAATTGATAATAAAACTTTGGAGGCACATCAATAAATTTATGACCACAATCGTCGTCGTCCGAAAAGGAAAAGAAGCCGCGATAGCCGCAGACACTTTAACAACTTATGGCAACCAACTCGAATCATCACGCTATATAAATAACAATAAGAAGATCGTAAAATATGGTGAAAATTATTTTGCATTAACGGGTTGGAGTGCTT
>JBGTHN010000118.1:0-3492 GCA_041746235.1 Pyrinomonadaceae bacterium
CCAGTTAAACATTTTGATCGCCGAAGGAACAGCCACAACCATTGTCAGAAATGAAAATACCAAACCTGCGTAAATTGATTGTCCGCTGACAAACATATGGTGTCCCCATACAAGGAAACCGAAAACAGCGATCGCAATTGATGAAAAAGCGATAAATTCATAACCGAAAATTTTCTTGCGTGCGAAGTTCGATATTAATTCCGAGATAACTCCCATTCCGGGCAGAATCATAATATAAACCGCCGGATGTGAATAAAACCAGAATAGATGCTGGAACAAGATCGGATCACCGCCGATTGACGGATCAAAAATACCGATTCGCGTAAATCTTTCTAAGGCAAGTAATAAAACAGTAATTGCGATTACAGGCGTTCCGAGCATCATTACAAGACTTGTTGCATAATGAGCCCAAACAAATAACGGAAGTCGAAACCAGGTCATCCCCGGAGCTCGCATTGTATGAATTGTAACAATGAAGTTAAGTCCCGTCAGAATGGATGAAAAGCCGTTAATAAAGACGGCTAAACCGACTGCCATCACGTATGTATTTGAAAAAGTCGTTGAATAAGGTGTGTAAAATGTCCAGCCTGTATCAACTCCACCTTGCATCAACGCCCAAAGAACCAAAGCACCTGCAATCCAGTAAATATATAGACTTAAAAGATTGATTCGCGGAAACGCAAGGTCTTTTGCTCCGATCATAATCGGAATCAGAAAATTACCCAAGATCGCCGGAATTGAAGGAATCAAAAAGAAGAAGATCATTATGATTCCGTGTTGCGTAAAGACCTTGTTGTATGTTCCCGATTCAAGCAAGTCACTCGCCGGAGTAAGCAATTCCAGACGAATTGTTGCCGCGTATAATCCACCTATAAAAAAGAAGACGGAAACGCTTATTAGATACATAATCGCAATGCGTTTATGGTCTTTTGTCAGAAGCCAGGATTTCAAGCTAAAACCATTTGTTAAATAATTATCGCCCGGTTTTTCCTCTTTAATATCAAGATTTATTGCATCTATGTTTTCCATAACTACTTACTTTTTACTCCCGCTTTATCTTCTGTGGGCTTTTTCGGCTCACCTTCTTTTGGTTGACTCATTTTTGAATCAGCACTTGTTGCCTTATTTCCGCTTGTTCCGCTTGTATCACCGCTCAAAGATTTTATGTATGCGATCAAACCAACGAGTTGTTCCTCGGTGATCTGTCCTTTGAATGTCGGCATAATCGGTTGATAACCTTCGACGATCTGACTGCCCGGATTCAAGATCGAATTACGTATGTATTGGTCATCGGCAATTACAGTTTGTCCACCAACCAATTTAACTTCCTGATTATAAATGCCTTCTAGTTTCGCTCCGCGTTGATTATCACCGCCCGCGTGACACGATGCACATCCAAGTTTGTTGGTAAATAAATCTTCTCCGATCTGAACAGGTGTCTGGTCGGAAGCGTTTCCGGCAAGCCAGTTATCAAAATCTTTCTGTTCCATTACATAAACCCAACCGCCCATTCCTGAGTGATTTAAGCCGCAGTATTCGGCACAATAAAGATGATATTTTCCGGGTTTTGTCGCTTCAAACCACATTGTTGTGTAACGTCCCGGAACAACATCAACTTTTGTACGAAATGCCGGAATGAAAAAATCGTGGAGAGCATCTTCGGTTGTCAACGTCAACTTAATTTTGCGTCCGACGGGAACGTGCAATTCGTTGATTTCCCTTTGTCCCGACGGATGTTGAATTTTCCACATCCATTGTTTGCCAACAACATAAATTTCCATTGAATTGGTAGGAATTTTATATTGGTTGTAATAAACAACTGCACCGCCAAGAAATATCGTCATCGAGATTACAAACGGAATGAACGACCAAAATAATTCCAATGGAATTGAACCGTGCATTTCATCCGGCGTAGCGAATTTTTCTTTTTCACGATATTTAATCGCAAAGTAACCGATTCCCGCGACGATGATTACCGTGAAAAATATACTGATGAGAATCAGATAGAAATATAAATAATCCACTTGCCAGGCAAATGATGAAGCCTGATCCGGAAATAATGGAACCCAAGATGTATCTTGCATAACTTTGTTAATGGTAAATCGTTAATGTTTAGTAATTGATTATGTTCAATATCAAAAACCTTTTTACTTTTTACTTTTTACTTTACCTCTTCTTTCTACGCCAAAAAACAAATAACATTGCACCCATTCCAACTAATGTCGCAACTGCCATCAATCTTAAAAGATTCAAAATCGCAAATCCGTATTTACCCGTCGAAGGGTCATAATGATAGCAATATAAATAAAGTTGATCGGCTGGATTTCCGATTCTGTTTTTTGACGATTCCATAATGCCGAATTTCAAATCCTTCGGCGAATAATCAATTCCGTAAAAGTATTTTGAAAGTTTGCCTTCAGGTGTAATAACCGTTATTCCACCGGCGTGTGCAAACTGGTTTGATTTTTCGTCAAAATGATAATTAAACCCAACCGCTTTTGTTATTTTGTCAATCTCACTTTGTTCGCCCGTCAAAAAGTGCCATCCGTCAGCAGATTCGGGACGATTATAGCGTTCTACATAACTTTCTTTTTTGTTTTTCGCCAAATTCGGTTTATTGTTTTCGCGTGCGTCAAAACTAATTGCCACAACATCAAATTCTTTTCCGACATCAAACGAAATACCTTTCAGAGAACCTGTTAAACCGTTCAAAACCTCATTGCAAAGCATCGGACATTCGTAATATACCAATGCCAAAACCACGGGTTTTTCCTTGCCAAAATAATCGCCGAGTTTAATTTCTTTACCACTTTCATCTTTGAATGTTGCATCCAGCGGAAGCGACGAATTCAATTTTTGCTCGATTCCGACTTTTTTTAATGCTGTAGGAATTCCATTACTTGAACCTTCGCTTTGACTCGGATCGTATGTTTTCGGCGAATAAAGCGGCGAATTATAATGCTCGGTTTTCTGAGCAAACGCCGCACTTGTCAAAACAACTAAAATGCCCAAACTTACGAAAAGTTTCAGTTTCAAAACTGCTGAACTTTCTGAACTTTTTCTCATTTTATTACCTTATTGTGTCCGATGTTGTTCGTCCCGCACTGGAACCCGAAACCATCGTATTCGCTTCTTCCAATACCTTTTTCCCTGCATCTTCGCTAATTGCCTTAATGTTTGAACCGGCAAGTAGTTTTTCCTTTGCATCTTTTATCGGCAAAGAAACAACCGTTCCCGTTTTTTCATCCTTTTCACCGTTTTTCCAGAGGTCTTCCCATTGCTTTTGAAGTTCTCTGTATTCGGCTTGCGGTTCTCTTAATTCCAAGTTTATGCGACTGTTATTTTTCGCATCATCAACCCCAAATCCCGGTGCTGATTGTAAACGAGGCTCGGGCGGAAGTCTGTCTTGAGCGGATAAAGCCAATGGATTTTCATCAGCTTTGTCATCATTCTCAGCATTCGGTTGCAATACCTGAAATTGAAGCACCCACA
>JBGTHN010000119.1:0-1745 GCA_041746235.1 Pyrinomonadaceae bacterium
TTGAGAGGCGTTGTCGCTGCGCAAAGCAAGATCGGCGACGTTGACGGCGTAAATGGAGTTTTGATCTATCAGGGCTATGACATTCATGATTTGGCTAATAATTCTACATTTGAAGAAGTTGTATTCTTGCTCTGGAACGCAAGACTTCCAAAAAGCCACGAGCTCGCGACGCTAAAATCGCAATTTCAGGCAAATTACGATCTCAAAAGTCAGGTCATCGCGATGATGAAGACATTTCCAAAGGATTCAATTCCGATGGATGTTCTCCGTACAACCGTTTCCGCGCTGGACTTTTATGATCCGAATGGAAACAAAACCGATCGTGAAAACGCGATGAACGCCGCGGTAAATCTTACCGCGCAGCTTCCGACGATCGTAGCGGCTTGGGACAGAATCCGAAACGGGAAAGAAGTTGTCGCGGCTGACAATACCTTGAGTATGGCAGAAAACTTTTTGTATATGCTTCGTGGCGTTAAGCCCGAAGCGGACGAAGCGAAGATGATGGATATTTGTTTGATCCTTCATGCCGACCATGAATTGAATGCTTCAACGTTTACAACACGCGTAGTTGCCGGAACTTTGGCGGGAATTTATGGTGCGGTTACCGCCGGAATTTCTGCTCTCGCCGGTCCGCTTCACGGTGGAGCGAACACGAAGGTAATGGAAGCATTGCTTTCTATCGGCGAAGTTGAAAATGTCGAGGCGTGGCTTGATAAAAAGCTTGAAAACAAAGAAAAGGTCATGGGAATCGGACACGCGGTTTACAAAACGGAAGATCCGCGTGCGACCTGGCTTCGTAAATTCTCAAAACAGATGGGCGAAAAAACGGGCAGTTCGAAGTGGTTTGAAATGTCAGAAAAACTTGAGAAATTGATGTTCGATAAGAAAGGAATGTATCCGAACGTCGATTTTTACTCAGCTTCGACCTATTACATGATGGGAATTCCGCTCGATCTCTACACGCCGATCTTTGCAATTTCAAGAATCGCCGGTTGGACAGGACATATTCTCGAGCAATATGCGGACAACAAATTGATTCGACCGCGCGCGGAATATGTCGGCGAACGTGGTTTGAAATATTCACCGATAAATGAGCGCTAATTTAATGGCAGAAACCCGCGCGTAAGCAAGGGTGCCAAGCATTTATTTGGAAAGGCAGAAGGGAACTAGATTTTCTCTCTTGCCTTTTCTATTTGCCTCAAAACAAAATGAATCGGATAATGTGAAACGCAATGGAAGGAAAACGCTTAATCGAAAAAATCAGACTGCGAAACATTCTTTCCTTCGGGGACAAAGGCGAGGAAATCGAATTGCAGCCGCTCAACATCATCATCGGTCAAAATGCTTCGGGCAAATCGAATCTCATTGATGTCATAAAACTTTTGCGTTCTACCGCAAATGATAAAGATTTAACAAAATTTATTAGTCAAAACGGTGGTATAAATGAATGGATTTGGAAGGGAAAATCATTCATTAAGATTCCAGAAGTAACATTGCATATTAAAACTTATACAAGAAACTTGGCTAACATTAGATACAGTTTAGCCATTGAAGAGGATTATCAAAAACTCAGTATTAACAATGAAATTTTAGAATTTGGCAAATCAAAAACAATAACCAGACAGGAAGTTTTTGAAGAATTATCTTCTGATAATGTTTCAATACTTTCAACTATTATACTAAAACATGAGGATGTTAATGTAAGAATTGCAATCTCAGCCCTAAAATCATTTTTGCTTTCAATA
>JBGTHN010000120.1:0-2915 GCA_041746235.1 Pyrinomonadaceae bacterium
GGCGAGTTTATTGAAAAAATGCCTGAAAAATCAACAAGAATTTATGGCGATGCGGCGGTTGTTACAGGGCGTTATACATTTTATGTCGGCGAAAAGTTTTCGCATTGCGGCACAAATGCTTTTCATCTTTTGCGGACGGCAGACGGTTGGAAAATTGCTAATGCAACTTCAACGCTCGAAGTTGCGAATTGTGAGGTGAAAGAAACAAGAACATCCGAAGACAAAGACGTATTTGCGACGGTTGATAAACTTTTTGAATTGATGGCGGCACATAAACCTTCTGAAATCATTGCTCTTCACACGTCCGAATCGCAACTTACCGCACTCATCAAAGATAAGGATGGCAAAAACCGAATCGAAAATCTTTCGCGTGAAGCGTTTTCCAAATTTTTTGAGACAAAACGTGCCGAATTGAGCGAGAAAATGTATGAAGAAAAAGTGCGTGTTTTCGGCGATATGGCAACGGTTGACGGGCGTTATATTTTTATCGTTAATGGAAAAATCCAACATTGCGGAATGAATTCGTTTCATCTTATACGCACCGATGCGGGTTGGAAATTAGGAAATTCGATCTCGACAATTGAGCCGAACGGATGCACCGAAAAAGAAAAAGAAATGGTCAAATAAAATTATGAAAAAAAGATATTTATTCATTTTAATTGTAGTGTTTTTGTTAGCCGGCTCGAACATTTTTGCAAAAACTTCGGATGAGAAGCTTAAACAAACTTTACAGGTAAAACTTGATGAATGGCACAAAAATGCGAAGTTTTCGGGAGCAACAATTGGCATAACTTTGGCTGACGGAAAATCGTTTGGTTTGGCAGTTGGGTTTTCTGATCGTATTAAGAAAACTCCTATGAAACCCGATGATTTTATGTTGGCGGGAAGCGTCGGCAAAACTTATGTTGCGGCGGTTGCATTGCAACTTGTGAAAGATGGAAAGATCAATCTTGATGACAAGGTTGAAAAATATCTCGGGGATGAAAAATGGTTTTCGCGTCTGCCGAATGCAAAAGATATTACGATTCGGCAATTAATGAATCACACAAGCGGTTTAATTCGCTATGAATTTAATGACAAATTTATAAAAGATATGCTTGCCGATAAGGATAAAAATTGGAAGCCGAGAGAACTTGTCGCCTATCTATTGGATACAAAAGCTCCTTTTGAAGCGGGAAAAGGTTGGGATTATTCTGATACGAATTATATCGTTCTGGGGATAATAATTGAAAAAGTCACAGGGAAAACTTATTACAATCTGGCGAAAAAGAATGTCTTGAAACCGCTCAAACTTAAACATACAAAACCTCAGATGAGTCGGCAGATCGAAGGTTTGATCCAAGGTTATGCCGGAGCGGGAAATCCTTTTGGCGGCGAAGATGAGGTGATTCAAAACGGGAAGTTTATTTTCAATCCACAATGGGAATGGACTGGGGGCGGAATGGTTACAACGAGTGAAGATCTATCTCGTTGGGCAAAATTTATGTATGAAGGTCGGGCGTTTTCAAATGATATGCTTGCGGAAATGCTCAAAGGCGTTGATTCTCCGCAACTTGGAAAAGATGCAAAATACGGACTCGGCGTGATAATTCGCCCGACTTCAAAAGGAATAACTTACGGACACAGCGGATTTTTCCCGGGATATTTTACCGAAATGATGTATTTTCCAAAAGAGAAAATTGCCATCGCAGTGCAAGTAAATTCAAGCGTTCCAAGAGATATTGGCAAACCTCTGAGTCGGGTTATTATGGAATTGTTTGAGATTATTGAAAGTGAAAGGGTAAAAAAGTGAAAAAGTGAAAAAGTATGTTGAGAAAATCAATCTACTTTTTACTTTTCCACTTTCTAACTTTCTAGCTTTGAATATGGGCTTCGACAAACCATAGAAGTTTGTCTGTTCCGCGTGAAACTTCCGTAAATAGATCGGCGGTGTCCATATCTCCAACTTCGTCGGCTTCGTCTATGTTTTTCCGCACTTTTTTACCGAAATCGGCAAGGGCAGTTGAAAGTGCATCAACATGGTCGCGTCCGTCCGTAATTTCCATCGGATATTGACTCAGGGTTGATTTTTCCGCCGAAACACGAACTGTTCCTTCTGCCGTTCCACCTAAAATCGTTACTCTTTCGGCAATTGTGTCTGTGTATTCTTCGATACCTGTTGCTACCTGGTCAAAAAGTTCGTGCAAAGCAATAAAACTCATTCCTTTTACATTCCAATGAGCTTGTTTAGCTTGAGATTTCAAATCTATCGAATCTGCAAGTCTCGCATTTAGAATTCCGATCATCTTTTCTCTCGTTTCTTTATTAAGATCAATTTTTGTATCGTGCATAGTTTTATAATTTCTCCTCCAATTTAGAATTATTCTAATTCTAAATCTATAAAAAGTCAACTCCAAATTTTGGTTTCCCAATAGTAAACTTAATTCATTCAAGGCACAGAAGTTGCAATTTATATTCCATAACAAAATGAAGGAACATTATGCATCAAAATAATACAAATTTAATAGTAGAAAAAATCGGAAGCAATTTGAACATTACACAGATTGCATACAATTCGTTCAATAATTGCTGAAAAATACTATTTATTTTAATCAAATTATTTTAGCGGGAATTATAACGGAAACAATAAGTATTAGAATATTTTTATAACAAGGAGAAGCAAAATTATGAGTAAAGAAACAATAATAATAGATGGAAAAGAAACGGTTGTCAGAGAAGATACAGCAAAATCCTATCGTGGCGTAATGTGGTTTTTATTGACTCTTGCAATGATCGTTATTATTGCGACGGTTTTATTATTGGGAGGTTTTATTGGTGCTGTCAGCGACGGCAAATTAGAAACACCTAAGACCAAAACGGGAGAGACGGTAAACTAAAATGAGTTAGTTCTAAATAGGTAGATTTTGAAATAAATA
>JBGTHN010000121.1:0-4927 GCA_041746235.1 Pyrinomonadaceae bacterium
TTTATTTGCATTTACCTTCAAGTCCAATTGTTTATGGTGACAGTTTTGCGGCGATGAGATTGCAACAGCAAATTGAAAATCTTCAACATTCTCAAAAAATGGCGGCTAGAGAAATTCAATTAGCAGACAAAATTCTAAAAGCACAAACAGACATAATTCAAGAGAAAAACATAATTATTTCTCAAAAAGATTCCACCATTGAACAAAAGAACAAAATTATTGAGAAAATCACGAGTGCTTCAATAATGATGGATTCGCTTGAAAATAAAGAGGAATTTGTGGAAGTTTATGATGGCATAAAAAGTTATGAAAATGAGTTTATTAAGAAATATACAGGTTTAGGAATTAATTTTGCAAAAGCATTAAAAACTTCGGTCAAAAATACATTTGGAAAAAATGAAAAGAACTCCATTTTTGAATTGGATGAAGAAGACGACAAATGATTTCAGTCCGTAAGGACGGCAGATTTAAGCTACATGCGATAAGCGTGTAGTAATAATAATATAAGACGATAAAGCCTGTTTACAGGCGAAAGAATAAAATCATCTGTCGCCTGTAAACAGGCTGAAAACATTTTTAATATATTTTCTACAGGCTTACGCCAGTAGCTTAAATCTGCCGTCCTTACGGACTAATTTTGGAATTTGATTTTTTGAAATGAATCAATTTATACACCTAGAATTAATTTTTGATGTATATCCAAATATTGAAAAATATTTCACTAATAATTTTTAAAAATGGAGTTAAATGATGTCCTACACAAATTTGCTTTATCATATTGTTTTTGGCATAAAAAATCGTTTGCCGTTAATCACTAATGAGATGCAACCTGATTTATATAAATATGTTGGCGGAACGGTTCGGGGATTGAACGGGACTGCATTTGAAATAAATGGAATGAATGACCATATTCATATTTTGGCTAAAATTCCGCCAACTGTTAAATTTTCTGATTTTTTACGGGATTTGAAATCCAACACATCCAAAAAAGCAAAAGAATTGGGAAACGGGAAGTTTGCTTGGCAGAGACGTTATGGCGCTTTTACTGTGAGCGAATCGCAATTTGATATTGTTAGAGAATATATACAGAATCAAGAGGAACATCATCAAAAATTTGATTTTAAGCACGAATTTGAAAAATTAATTCGAGCGAATGGTTTAGAAATTGATGAGTATTTGTGGAAAGATTAGTCTGTCGCCTGTAAACAGGCTTTTGTGGTTTTCGTGGTTTAGCTACAGGCTTACGCCAGTAGCTAAAATCTTTCGTCCTTACGGACTTTTTTGAGTTACTTTGAACAATCAATTTACAAAATTCGATCTAGAAATGTCGCAACGTGCTTTAGACCTTGCGGCAAAATGTGTTGGACAAGTTTCACCGAGTCCGCTTGTTGGTTGTGTGATTGTTTCTGAAAATGGCGAAATTGTTGGCGAGGGAAGTTATTTATTTAAAGATGTTACTCACGCTGAAGTTATTGCTTTGAATCAAGCAGGCGAAAAGGCAAATAGTGGAACGGCTTATGTTTCGCTTGAACCGCATTCGCATTTTGGGAGAACGAAACCTTGCACGGAAGCATTGATAAATGCTGGAATTAAACGAGTTGTTTGTCCGATAGAAGACCCGAATCCGCTTGTTTCGGGTAAAGGTTTTGAAGTTTTGCGTGAAAATGGCATTGAAGTTGTAACGGGAATTTTGAAGGAAGAAGCCGAAAGATTGAATGAGAAATTTATTCATTGGCATAAAGCAAAAAGACCGTTTGTGCATTTGAAAATGGCGATGTCTTTGGATGGGCGGATTTCTTTGAACAATAGCGTTTCGACTGCACTTTCGGGCGTTGAATCATCGAAACGAGTTCAGGAATTACGTCACGAACATGATGCAATTTTGGTTGGTGGAAATACTGCTTTTGTTGATAATCCAAGTCTGACCGATAGAAGCGGAAATGAACGGCATCGAAAACTTGTTCGAGTTGTTTTGGACAATCGTTTGCGGATGTCGGAAAATTCCAAACTTGTTGAAACTGTTGATATATCGCCGACAATTGTATTTTCTGATTCTGAAAATACAGAAAAAATAAAGTTATTAGAATCAAAAGGCGTTGAAATTGTTTCTGTAAATGCAAGAGATTTAACAAAAGTATTAGTTGAATTAGGAAAAAGAGATTTGCAAAGCGTTTTGGTTGAAGGCGGAACTGAAATTGCCGGTTCTTTTGTTGATGCAAAATTAGTTGATAAAGTTACGTTTATCATTGCTCCTTTAATTGTTGGTGGAAATGTTGCTCCGATGGCAATTGGAGGAAATGGTGCAATAAATATTGAAGATTCTTTTAAGCTAAAAGATGTTGAAATAATTCAATATGGCTCAGATATTGAAATAACGGCTTATCCAAAATGAGTAAATGTTGAAAAATAAGAAACCCAATAAAAAAAAGCCCTTCGCAAAAAAATCACTCGGTCAAAATTTCCTTATTGACCAAAATATTATTGAAAAAATAATAGCATCTCTCAATCCTCAAAAAGACGAAACGATACTAGAAATCGGTGCTGGACGCGGTGCTTTGACGACAAAACTTGTTGAAAGAGCAGGAAAGGTTTTGGCAATCGAAATTGACAGGGAATTGATTCCCGGATTGCGTGTAATGTTCTTGAATGATGAGAATTTTCATTTGATCGAACAAGATGCTCTGGAAATTGATTTTAAATCGTTAATTGTTTTGCAATCGCAACCGCACAAAACAAAATTAGTTGCGAATCTTCCATATTACATCTCGACTGCGATACTTCAACATTTAATTCAATACAGACATTCATTTTCCGAAATGGTTTTGATGCTTCAAAAGGAAGTTGTCGAACGAATCACAGCCGAACCGAATAATAAAGAACGCGGTTTTCTAACGGTTTTAATTGAAGCGTATTTTGATACTCAAAAATTATTTGATGTTCCGCCAAATGCTTTTCGTCCTGTTCCAAAAGTTAGAAGTTCAGTTGTGCGTCTGATAACGAAGAAGGTTAGTGATAATGAAATTGAAAATGATAAATTGTTTAGAGAAATTATTAGCCTTGGGTTTATGCAAAAACGCAAAACGATTCTTAATAATCTGAAAAATGCTCAAGGGAATTTGTTGGAAGCGATTGAAAAAAGTGGCGGATTTGTTAGTATTCTTGAAAAAGTTGAGATCAAATCGAAACGTCGGGCAGAATCTTTGACTTTGGATGAATGGAAAAGTCTCGTTAATTTTATAAATAAAAGCTATCAAGATGACTAAAGAGAATGTAAAAAAACAGACAATTAAAGAAAGGGTTTGGGAAATAGTTGAATCAACAGATCACGAAGATAAACCGAAAAAGGTTTTTGATTATTTTGATATTTTTATACTTATTTTGATATTGCTAAATGCAACGGCGGTAATTATTGAAACTATTGAATCCGTTGAACAGGTTTATAAAATTTATTTCTTTTGGTTTGAAGTTTTTTCAGTTTTTGTTTTTTCATTTGAATATGTTGCCAGAGTTTGGGCTTGCACCAGTCAAAAGAAATTTTCCCGTCCGATATGGGGAAGAATAAAATATATATTCACACCGCTTGCTATTATTGATCTTATTGCAATTCTTCCATTTTATCTGACATTTATAATGTTTGATCTTAGAATTTTAAGAATGCTTAGAGTTTTCAGACTTTTGCGTTTGATGAAATTGGTTCGTTATTCGGCTTCCATTACGCTTTTTGGAAAAGTTTTGCGAAATAGAAAAGAAGAATTGGTTGTAACGGCTTCGATTGTTTTGGTGATGATGGTTTTAGCGGCTTCATTTATGTATTTTGCCGAACACGATGCACAACCCGAAGCTTTTCCCGATATTCCAAGTTCGATGTGGTGGGCAATCGTTACTTTAACAACTGTTGGATATGGAGATGTTTTTCCTGTTACGACTTTAGGCAAAGTTTTTGCGGCTGTCATTGCGATATTGGGAATAGGAATGTTCGCACTTCCAACGGGCATTTTAGGTGCAAGTTTTGTGGAAGAATTAGAAAAGCAAAGATTAGAAAAAACTGGTGAAATTGAAATTATTATTTGTCCGCATTGTGGGGAGAAAGTTGATTAAAATAGATTTGGATAAAAAAGGCAGATTATTCGTTTTGAATAATCTGCCATACAATTTATAAAAATAAATTCAATTTACGGAACATAAGCAGACGGCACAGCTTTGTCGCCATCAATTCCAAATCCTTGAATTATCACGCCACTCGTTGAGCCGTTGATATACCAAGTTCCGCTTGATTGACGGAAAACGGCAATATCGGTTGTGCCATCGCCATCATAATCTCCAGCGGATGGTGTATCGGTTGAAATTCCAAACGGCACAGCATAATAACTAAAATCTTCACTTCGTAGGACAAACCATTCTCCGCTTGAAGGTCTCCAAAAAGCTATGTCGGTTTTACCATCGCCGGTAAAATCGTTTGCAACAGGTTTATCTGTTGATGAACCGAACTGTAATGCAATTACTCCGCCACTTGAGCGATTTATCCACCATTCCGAACCATTCGCTCCAGTTGGTCTGTAAATCGCTAGATCATCTTTTCCATCATTGTCATAATCGCCGACTTGTGGAATGTCTCCGTTGATGCCGAAGTTTTGGATAATTACGCCTTGTGTTGACGCTTGAATAAACCAATCACCGGTTGATGGACGAAAAACACCGACATCTGCTTTTCCATCGGCATCAAAATCTCCTGTTAAAGGAATATCCGTGCTAACACCGAATTGAAAAGAATAAAAACTGCTATCTTCACTTCGCAAGACAAACCATTCACCGCTTGTTGGTCGCCAAAAAGCTATGTCGGTTTTTCCATCGCCGGTAAAATCAGCCGGAACTAATTTGTCAGTTGAATTTCCAAACTGCACAGAACTATTTCCGCCATCAGAACTTC
>JBGTHN010000122.1:0-2575 GCA_041746235.1 Pyrinomonadaceae bacterium
TCTATGGAGAAAACCATTTATGCTCTTCCGCCACGGAACATATTTATTAAAATCTGACCGAACGGACTATTCATAAAATTATTAAATCTACGAGAGATCGGATTGTTCATCAATTTTCCAAGAAAACTATTTGCCTTTTCATTCAACCAATTTGTTGCTCTTTGTCCCATGGAGTTGGCAAAGTTTCTGATCATATCGGGACCTTTTTGAGTTAACCAGTTACCGAATTGTCCACCGATTCCCGATGAAAGGTTTTTGAGCAGACCCGAACCATTATTAAACAAAAAGTCGCTGACTTTTCCGCCCATATTATTTGTAAAGCCGGATAACCAGTTTTGAGCAGAATTGAAAAGACTTGTTCCTTTGCCGATCGCACTTTGCAACCAAGTTCCGGCACTGCCTAATTTACTCATAAAGCCTGAGCCTAAATTGCCCATAAAACTCGATGCTTTTGAAGTTAAATTGCTTGCGAAACTTCCGATCTTTCCGCCGACTCCTGATAATGCTCCGACACCGCTCATTATTGCACCGAAGACGTTTCCGTTTTTAATCCCGTCAACCACACCCATTACTCCGCTGGCGATTCTGCCTGCCAAAGCAAGTGGTTGAAGTCCGGGAATAAACATTGCAACGGTTGAAATGATTGGCAGAGCTTTTTTAAGGAATCCACCGATCTTACTGAAGAATCCACCTTTTTTCTTTTTCTTCTTGATGTTGGTGTTGCCGTTTTCATCCAACGAAACTGTAAATTTATGTTTCCCGATCTTGAATTTTTTGCTAACAGCTTTGCCCGGATTAGCGGCTTGTTCGGCACGTAATTCTTGTAATGCTTGGTCAACTCTGCTTTTTTCTTCGTCGTTTTTGAATTTAAATCCGCCGTAATCTTCAACTTTTGGTTGCGGCTCTGTTCCTTGGAACAATGGATTATAATCAGTTGAAAGATTGTTATTTGAAGCAAAGGCTTTAGACAGAAAATCGAAAAAGCTTGCCAAAAAATCAGTTGATGGCTGTGTATTATTTTGATTTGTTGGTTGATGATTATGGAATTGGTAATTGTTTGCTTCGTAAAACTTGGATTGATTATTGTTATCTATTTGAAAACTCATCTTGCTTCTCCTTATTTTTGCCGGGATTTATTTCTCTTGGTTAATTTATCGGCATAGAATTGTAGATGTTTCTCAAAAAACTAAAATAAGGGAAATTTAGGGATATAAAAATGTGAATGGTTCAAAGGGAATATTTCTAATAACTCCAAAAGAGATGCTGAATATTATGAAAACAAAAAGAGGAATAGGAGTTATCAAATTAAATTTCAAACTGCGACCTCTGAAAATAATTGAAGCTACAAAGACAACAAAATATAGAAAAAGCAAACAATAGATCGGAATAAGTGCGTTAAAACTTATTGCTGTCCAAATATCACCGTGAAAGAGTGCGTGAAAACCCCGTGTCAAACCACAACCCGGACAAGCAAATCCAGTTACACTCAAAAGTGGACACGCGGGAAAAAATCCGGCATTAACAGGATTAAAAAATCCGACAACAAAACAGCCGACGGCAAATATAAAAAGTGCCGTCGCTGCTATGATTCGTTCGGTTGTCGAAAATAAATAATCTGTCATAAAGATTTTATAAAATTTTACTTCGGTGTGATCATTTCAAATAACTCCAACAAAGTTTTGATTATTTCTTTCTGAGTTTCCTCTTTTCCCAAATCTTTTCGTGAAGAGAAATTTCCGAGTGTTTTCAATTTTGACAAAACTGATGTTGGAAAACTTTTTGGTGCGGTTGTTGTAAGACTCTTTATATCGTTCAAAGAATGCAGTAAATCAGTTTCGGATACAAGTTCGCCTTTTCCCAAAAACTGGGAAAATACATGCCCCATCAATTCGCCAACTTCACTCCCCATTTGAAACTGCCAGACTGCAGAGGGATTATCGCTTGTTGTAAGTATCTCTTTAACCTTTTTTATTAACTCAGTTTGTTCACCAGGTGTTTTTTCGGAAAATTTCCCATTTAATTTAAGTGATGAATCAGCTTTAGATATTTCTTCAAACATATCATCAATGATTCCGATAAATTCCGTATCCGATTTTAAATTGTCATAAATACCTAATAGAAGACTGAATGCCATCGGAATGGTTTCATCTTCAACAAAATTGCCAGATGTTTTCGTTGAAGTTGAAGGATTGAAGTAATAAACAAGAACTCCTGATACTTCAACCGGCACACCGCTTAAAAACGTCGGAGCAAATTTTGCATTTCTAGCCGCATCAACTGAGGCTTGTCGTAAAAGCGGATGTCCCGAAACAGCTTTCGCATCAGTTACCTTTCCGTCGTGGTCAATTATAATTTGAACATTTACCGAACCACCTACATTGACTTGTCGTGCCGCAATCGAGTATTCAGGAATTGGAAGACTAATCGCCTTACCATTTACAACGCCACCCGAAATTCTTTTCGGAAAAGGTTTAGTCGAGTCTTGGGCAAATATAGTTGATAAGCCAAAAATTAAAATTAACAGTAACGGGAAAAAAAGTTTTTTATTCATTACAAAATGCTCCTTAAATTTGAT
>JBGTHN010000123.1:0-2389 GCA_041746235.1 Pyrinomonadaceae bacterium
GTTTGTTTGAAAAACGGTTGGATTAACTTCAAAACCTTCCAATTTATTTTCGCTCGAAGCAGATGCGGTATCTTCATTGCGTTTTTCAATTCCTTTTTGATAAGCGTCTTGAATCCCCGAAGTCAGCAAAGGCGATGATGAACTCTCTATTGTCAATTCTTTTACAATATCCGCAAAATTCTGCAATTGATTACTTTCGGGCAAAACCACAATTCCGGGTTTTGTGCAAAATTGTCCAACTCCAAGCGTGAATGAGCCAAATAAACCTTTTGCAATCGTCGCATAATCTTTTTCTAAAGCAGACGGCAAAATAAACGTCGGATTGACCGAACTCATCTCTGCATAAACAGGAATCGGCACTTCGCGTTTCGCGGCAATTTCCATCAAAGCCAATCCACCTTTACGAGAACCTGTAAAACCGACAGCTTTTATTTTCGGATGTGCAACGAGATTTTGTCCAACTTCGTAATCGCTCGAAAACAACAAACTAAAAACGCCTTCGGGCAAACCACAAGTTTTTACTGCTTCGGAAATTGCCGTTCCAACCAACTCTGAAGTTCCCGGATGTGCGTTATGTGCATTAACCACAACCGGACAACCCGCTGCCAAAGCCGAAACCGTATCTCCGCCCGCCACCGAAAATGCCAACGGAAAATTACTCGCACAAAAAATCGCCACCGCACCGATCGGACGCAACATCGAACGAACATCAGGTTTCGGTAAAGGTTCGCGTTGAGGTTGTGCCAGATCAATTCGTGCATCCACCCAAGAACCTTCTTCAACATAATCCGCAAAAAGTCTCAGTTGCGAAACTGTTCGTCCGCGTTCACCTTGAAAACGCCCATTTGGCAAACCTGTTTCAAGTGTCGCTCGTTCGATCAGTTTATCGCCAAGTAATTCGATATTATCAGCGATTTGACGCAAGAAATTAGCTTTGTCTTTGCCCGAAACTTTGCCATATTTAATTCTCGCTTCATCCGCCAATTCCACCGCACGATTTAATTCATCATTCGTCGCCGAATAAAATTTTGGCTCTATCGCTTCGCCTGTTTTAGGATTAAACGCCGTAAAAGTTTTGGCAGTTTCGCTTCCGTTTGAAAAGCCGATAATTGATTTTCCAGTTAATGTCATATTCTTCTTAGTATAAAAGACTTTTTTAAACAGGGATGAAGAGGATTAGAAGGGATGTTTATTTGAAATTTGAAATAGCGAAAAAATCTTATCTATCCCTTTTATCCTCTTCATCCCTGTTTAATATTTCTTAATAATCTGAGTTTATCCGTGTCCATCTGTGGCTAAATTCTTCAATGGACGAGTTTGCAATGCTTCATCAATGATCCGCAATGTTTCATCCAATTCTTCACCAATAATTTCCAATCTCGGTGGACGAACACGAGCATTTCCCATTCCGACTTTTTCCTGCACAAGTTTAATTAACTGCACAAATTTCGGAACTGTATCAAGTCTTAAAAGCGGCAAAAACCAACGATATAATTCAAACGCTTTTTCCGTTTCGCCATTTATCGCAAAGTTAAAAAGATCAACCGATTCTTTCGGCATCGCATTTACCAAACCTGCGATCCAACCCGTCGCTCCGGCGTTTATTCCTTCGACGATAACATCATCAAGCCCCGCAAAAATCGCCAGACGATCACCCAATAAAGCCTTGATCGCAGTTATTCGACGAGCATCACCACTTGATTCTTTTACGGCTTGCAAATTTGAATGTTCGCTTGCCAATTCAGCAATATGTTCGGGCAGAAAATCCGTGCCGTAAGCGATCGGATTGTTGTAAAGCATACATGAAAGTTCCGTCGCTTTGATGATCTCGGAGACGTGGAATTTCATCTCTCGCATATCGCCTTTGTGAACATACGGCGGCAAAACCATCAAGCCTTCGCAACCAACTTCTTCCGCAGTTTTCGCCTGTTTAATTCCGTCTTTTGTGCTTAAAGCCGCAATCGCCGGAATTATCGGAACTTTATCGCCAACCGCTTCGACACAGGTTTTCCAAAGCGAAACCTTCTCTTCAAAAGTAAGTGTCGCACCTTCGCCCAAACTTCCGTTTGTAACAATTCCGGTTGCACCATTTTCAACCAACCATTTAACGTGCTGTGTCGTAAATTCGTGGTCAATCTGCAAATTCTCATCAAAACAAGTTGTTATCGCCGGCATCACGCCTTTCCAATTCATAATTATATTTGCTCCTAAAACTAAGATTTTTTGCCCGCGAAATACACGAAACTTCGCGAAAAAAAGAAAGATTTTTTAACCGCAGATTTTCACAGATAAACTCAGATAAAATTAAAATGAAAAAAAGCATAATATAGAATCAATCAAAACATCTTAAATTATCTGTGATAATCTGTGGTAATTTCTTTTCTTTCCT
>JBGTHN010000124.1:0-1951 GCA_041746235.1 Pyrinomonadaceae bacterium
TGTCAAGGAAAAGTTCCTGAGTGTCAAGGAAAAGTTCCTGAGTGTCAAGGAAAAGTTCCTGAGTGTCAAGGAAAAGTTCCTGAGTGTCAAGGAAAAGTTCCGTAGAGTTGCTGAAAAGTTCCGTAAGGTTGCGGAAACAAAAACCCCGTGCTGATGCACGAGGTTTTATTGTTTTGCTATATTCAACGATAATTAAAACACCCTCATTCACATTCGGGTTTCTGCCGTTTAATCATCATCATCATCCGAACGGATTCTGCCGTCGGCAACGGCTTGTTCGATGACTTTGGATTGTAGGTGTTGCGGAAGTGGATCGTAATGCGAAAATTCCATATTGTAGCTTCCGCGGGCTTGTGTCATAGAATTCAAGCGTCCTTGATAATCGAGCATTTCTGCCAGCGGAACTTGGGCTTTGATGACCTGTTGTTTGCCACGCATATCCATTCCGGCAACTCGTCCACGGCGTTGGTTTAGATCGCCCATTATGTCGCCTGAAACTTCTTGTGGTGTGAAAACTTCGACATCCATGATCGGTTCGAGTAAAGTCGGACGGGCTTTTTCCATCGCGTTGCGGAAGGCTTTTTTGCCTGCCGCTTTGAATGAATGTTCGTCCGAATCTACATTGTGATAACTTCCGTCAATTAATGTAACTTTGAAATCTACCAGCGGATAACCTGCGATTGCACCGTTTTGTGCGGCTTCGAGAATTCCTTTTTCAACTGCCGGACGGAAATTTGCGGGAATCGCTCCGCCGAAGATTTTGTCTTCAAATACAAAACCTTCATCGTGTGCGAGCGGTTCAAATATGACTTTGCAATCTCCGAATTGTCCGCGTCCGCCCGATTGTTTTTTGTGGCGACCTTGGACTTCACAAGTTGCTGTGATCGTTTCTTTATACGGAACTTTCGGCGGATGAAGTTCGACATTTACGTTGTAGCGTTTTTTCAGTTTTTCAACGACTGATTCAATATGTTGTTGTCCTGCACCGCTTAAAATAAATTCGCTCGTCTGCGAATCACGATCAAATTTAAGACTCGGATCTTCTTCGAGAATTTTGTGCAGAGCGACGCTGATCTTATCTTCGTCCGCACGGGATTTCGGTTCGATGGCAAATGCAACTGCGGGAACTCTGTATTTAACTTCGGGATAAACGATTGGTTCGGATTTGTGGCAAAGTGTGTCGCCTGTTTGTGTTTCCTTGAGTTTTACAACCGCAATAATATCGCCCGTTTGTGCTTTATCAACTTTTTCTAAATCCTTGCCTTGCAAAACGTGCAAAGCACCGAGTTTTTCGATCTCGTCACGAGATGAATTGTAAACTATCGCATCGGAGTTTATTGTTCCCGAAACAACTTTCATTACGTTTATTCTTCCCGCAAACGGATCGGCGATCGTGCGGAAAACATAAGCGGAGAATGGTTCGTCATTTGAATATTTTCGTTCAACTTTGTCGCCTTCCATATTGTAATCTTTGTAGCCGAACTCTTTTCCGTGTGTGGCGGGATTGGGTCCAAATTCCACGATATGGTCTAGCAAAGTCGAAAGTCCGACAAGTGTTTCGGATGAAACAGCATAAACCGGACAGAGTTTACTTTTGGCGATGGCTTTTGAGAGATTCGGGATGATGTCCTCTTCTTCAAGTGTGCCGTTCTCAAAGTATTTTTCCAACAATTCATCATCAGATTCGGCAACGATCTCGATAATTCTTTCGCGGGTTGAATCAACCGCTTCTCGACCTTCTTCGGGCATATCAACTTCTTTGGCTTTGCCTTTTTCGTCAAATTCATAAGCCTTCATATGTATGACATCTACAACGCCGCGAAAATTCTCTTCCGAACCGATCGGCAGAGTGAATGGAACTATCGAACGTGCGAAAGAATCTGTTGCGGTTTCAACTGCGTGTCCATAATCAGCTCGTTCTTTATCCAATTTATTGATGACCATAAAACGC
>JBGTHN010000125.1:0-5806 GCA_041746235.1 Pyrinomonadaceae bacterium
GGCGAAATTCGCACAAGCCTGTGAACGCCCGCTTCCGTCGCTAATAATCCGTAAGCATATTCACCCTCGACACGAAATGTCGCGGATTTTATTCCCGCTTCGCTTCCCGCCGCTTCATCCAAAACTTCGACCTTAAAACCTTTGTTTTCCGCCCAGCGAACATACATACGCATCAGCATTTCCGCCCAATCCTGTGCGTCAGTTCCGCCCGCTCCCGATTGGATCGTGCAGATCGCATTGTTCGGATCGGTTTCGCCCGAAAGAAGTGCGGCAGTTTCCGCTTCATCAACTTCCCGTTCGAGTTTTTCGATCAAAGTTTCCAGTTCATTCGCCGAATCTTCGTCCGCTTCCGCAAATTCGAACAAAACTTCTGCATCAGAGATCGCCGTTTCAAAATCGCTGTGACCATTAAGAGCCTTTTCGATGCGACTTCGCTTTTGAACAATCTTTTGTGCTTTTTCCTGATCGTTCCAAAAATCAGGTTCGGACATTTGGGATTCTAACTTTTTGAGTTCAATTTCCTTCGCAGGTGCGTCAAAGAAACCTCCCGAGTTGAGTAACTTTTCCTTTTATTTCGTCGTATTTTGTGTTTAATTCTGCTAATTCCATTTTATTGATGCCGTCCGATATGAAACTTCATTCCCGTAATTTGCCCGTCAATCAAACTGATCGGACGATACATATAATAAAGTATTTTGTTCTCCGGGAAAATCACATAAGCATTTTTATCTTTTAACCAACTTCCAACACATACTTAAACGGAAATAGGTTAAACTATTTTGAGAAATGGGTAAAACAAACGTAATTCAAATATCTTGTCCGACAAAATGCAATCTAATGATTTTGCTCATTGGTTTAAGTTTTATGATCTCTTGCCAAACATCTTCAAAACCCGGCAATTCAGAACCCCAAATAAACGCTCCAAAACCTAAGATCATTGCCAAGAGTTTTGCATATCCAATTGGCGAAACTGAATTTATCACCGAAGCCAAAGACAAACAAGACAAATGGTATAACGCACAGGATTTCGGCGAAAACAATCATTTGGGTGAAGATTGGAATGCAAACTCCGGCGGAGATACAGATTGCGGTGAACCAGTTTTTGCGGCAGCAGACGGCGAAATAACTTATGCCGAAGACGCGGGAACGGGTTGGGGAAATGTAATAATAATCACCCACAATTTACCAAACGGCGAAAAAGTTCAAACTCTCTACGGACATCTCGACAAGATTTTAAAATCAGATGGAACCGTAAAAAAACGTGAGAAGATCGGAACTGTTGGTAATGCCAACGGAAAATATCTGTGTCATCTTCATTTTGAAATACGCAATGAAGATTGCCCGATGTGGAATCAAGCAGGAAACGGTTACGATTCGGAAAACAAAGGCTGGCTCGATCCATCGGATTTTATTGACAGGCAGAAAACCGCACGTTAGTAAGGGTGTAAAGGTTCGCTACATAAGATTTACAACATTGAAAAATTCTTCCAATTTTCGCCTGTCCAATTTTCCATCCGTCCGTACGCTTGAACACAGATCAAGTCCGAAAGGTTGAACTGTTTCAATTGCTTTGCGGACATTTTCCGCTTTCAAACCACCTGCAAGAAAAACAGGCTTTCCGCATTGCTCCACGATCTTTCGGCTCAAATCCCAATTATGAATTCTTCCAGTTCCACCGAGTTCTTTTACGCTCAAATTCGGATTGCCCGAATCTAGCAAAACCGCATCAACAAATTCCGCCAATTCCAACGCTTCATCGATCGAACTCTCATCCAAAACGTGAACGACCTGCACAAGTTTCGTATTCGGCAACGCAACGCGAATTGCTCGATAATCTTTGTCGTTCAATTCATCAACGATCTGAATCGTATTTGTGTGAACCCTTTTATGATGCTCAATAATTTTTTGTGAATCCGTCTCGCTCGTCAACAAGAACGTAGCAATCG
This sequence comes from Pyrinomonadaceae bacterium, assembly GCA_041746235.1. Taxonomy (GTDB): domain Bacteria; phylum Acidobacteriota; class Blastocatellia; order Pyrinomonadales; family Pyrinomonadaceae; genus Aridibacter. The sequence goes on from JBGTHN010000125.1 coordinate 1,947, forward strand.
GCGGCGGAACTGCATTAGCAATGTCCAAAATCTCCGCATCCGAAATCACACCCGGACCGGAAGGCATTTCGCCAACAAGCCCAAGTGCCGAAGCACCAAACTCAATCGCATCAAACGCTTCCTGCCTACTCGAAATACAGCAGATTTTTACTCTTGGTTTCATTTATTTATCATGTTTTCTCACAAAAATAAATCTAAAAACTTTCTTTATAAATTTCGGGATTGGAACTGGATCATCTTGCTCTAAAAGTTCTGCTTGAACCAAGAACAATAGAAGTTTTGAGTGTAAATATTTAGGTAAAAAATAAGCTATTGGTTTAAAACCTTTTCGGTTCAAGCGAACATCTTTTGGAATATAAAATTTTTCCTCTTTTACAAATTTGACTTTATAAACAGCATTTCCAGTCCAGCTTCGATGATAATAAAGTGTTTCATTTTCAAGGAAAGCAAACCAGTGATCGTCCATACTTTCTGGAACAAAACCGTAAGACATTTTCTCAAACTCTTCTTCGGTAAATCTTCGTTTCAACCTGATTCGAGAACTTTTATCTGGAAAAGGCTCTAAATCATTCCAAGTGTTTCGTGTGGCTTTTTTCATTTTGCCTTTTACCTTTTTACTTTCTATTCTTACCTCAATTATTTCCGTCCAAACTTCATTCACAGTTTTGCATTCTGCTTCTATCCAATAATCTTCGCAATTTTCACACTCGGTATAAATAATAAAATCATCGGGCAATCGAAACTTTTTTCTTTTATCTTCGTCAATATTGCATTCATCACCTCTTTGCTCGACAGGATAAATAAAACCTTGCTTCCATACAAATAAACCACAAGCTCCATCTGTTCCCTGCCAATCTTCTAAAGGAAATTTACAATTTTGACAAATTAAATCTGGAACTGGAATATACCAATCGAACATTCCCATATTTTTTATTTTTTACTTTTTACCTTTTATCTTTATCCCGGAACAGCGGGAACTTCTATTTTCATATCGCCCGTTGATTTGGTAAAAGTTACGTTAAGTAAAACCACACATTCCTCAATTGAACTTGATTCAAATTCCTTGAAATCATCTAAATTCATATATTCATTTAAGTTCCGATACAAACCGCAGACTTTTTGCTTCTCAATCTCAATTACCATACTGATAGAAACATCAGAAAACCTTTTAAAATCCACAATAAAGCCGTGTTTGCTAATGATATTTCGTATCTCTGTAATTGATTGAGTTCTATCTTTACTGCAATATGCTTTCCAAAAAAATCTTTCCATACACAACTATTAATAAATATTTTGCCTTTAATTACTAACTATTTAGGAAAAAAAACAATGGGATTACTAGCAAATATAAAAATTCTCAACATGGGTAATTTATGAAATCCTACTTAATTATTTAGGATAAGGAAATAGATCATAATATAAACGATTCCAAAAACCATTTAGTTTTTTTATTTCTTTCTTAGCGGATTTAGCATAGCGGTTTGGTCCACAATCTCGGTAAACCGCATAATAACCTTGTATTTTTGGAGCATAAACCAAAATTTTCTGCCCCACACTTAAATCTAAATCGCCACACATTCCCGGATTGTCAAATGGAGCTATTGCCATAATTTCCTTTTGTTTTTTCCCCTTCCATTGTTTCTCTACTTTAAATACCACTTTAAAGAAAAATGATTTTTCAACAGGTTCATCCAATTTCTCAAAACTAACAACTTCGCCAACAAAAACAATGCTAGAATCTCTAAATTTCTCCCTCACACTTGGATCAGCACAGGAGCAAGCATGGGAAACCGAAAATCCTAAAAGAATAAAAGTTATGGCAAAAATATATTTATTAAACATTTCTCATCTCCTTTTTCGAATTAAGATGGACGCATTTTGGGGATAGTTGTTTCAAGTGAAGTAAATATTTTAATTAATCGTTAACAATCTCATCCATCACTTCCGTAAATTCCCAAAAACCTTTCTTACCGGCAACCCATTCCGCCGCCAAGATCGCTCCCGAAGCAAAACCTTCCCGCGAACGTGCAAAATGTTCGAGCAAGATCTGATCGGCATTTCCATCAAAACCAACGCGATGTGTTCCGGGAATATTCCCCGCACGCGTTGCCGAAACGCTGAAATCATCCTTAATGTGTTCGGCAACAATATCCTTCAATTTCAAAGCCGTCCCCGAAGGTGCATCAACTTTGCGTGAATGATGTTGTTCCTCAATAAACGCTTCGTAATCGTCAAACTTCGCAAACAATTCCGATGCATAATCAACCACGCGATAAAACAAATTCACACCAATCGAAAAATTCGCACCGAAGACGAACGAGCCGTTATTTTCAACGACAAACTTTTTAATCTCTTCAACTTCCGAATTCCAACCCGTCGCACCTTCGACTAGAGAAATTCCCGCCAAGCAACACGCTTCGACATTTTTCCGAACCGCTTTCGCAATCGAAAAATCAATCGCCACATCAGCCGACTTTAACTTTTCCGCCAATTCTTCGACCGACAAATTCGCTTCCGCTTCGTCAATTATTTCAACTATTTCATGATTTTTATTTTTCGCCAAAGTCTCAATGAGTTTCCCCATCGCACCGTAGCCGATAAGTGCTATTTTCATAAGATTTTTTCTTTGCCACAAATAACACGAATTTCACGAATTATTTTCTTAATTTGTGTTATTCGTGTCATTTGTGGCTAATAATTTCTTCACCAAATTTTCATACAACACAACAGCCTTTTCTAAATCTGCTTTCAAAACAAATTCGTGTTTAGTATGTGCATCAAGAATCGAACCCGCACCGAGCAAAAGAGGCGTTCCCCATTTTGTCAGATACGGAATATCGGTTGTAAAGCGAACGACCTTTTGTTTAAAACCTTCGACCTCAAGCATTTTAACAGGCAGACTGCACGACATTGTTTCTAATTCCGCACGTCCCGCAATTGCTTTTTCGAGAATTTCAATAACGGGTTCTAAGTCGGAAACCATACGAATATGCAAACCCGCTTCGGCAGATGGCGGGACAACATTTGTTTTCAAACCGCCGTTGATCGTGCCGATGTTCAAGGTCGTTTCGCCAAAAAATTCGTCCGTCGGAAGTTCGGTTTTCAAAATGTCTTGCAGAACATCCAATAATTTTTCAATCGCCGATTCGCCCATTTCGGGATAAGCCGAATGTGCAGCTTTTCCCTTTGTCGATAAAGTCATCCGCAGAGAACCTTTTGAACCGATTGCCAAATCAAGATCGGTCGGCTCGCCGTTTATCAAATACTTGCATTTCTCCGCAATTGGATGTTCATTCGCAACTCTCGCACCTGCTCCCGATTCTTCTTCGTCAACCGTATAAAGCAAACCGATCTGATCAATTCCCTCTTTCCGCAAATTCTCCGCCGCAATTATTTGCGAAGCAATTATTCCCTTCGCATCGCACGAACCGCGACCGTAAATCTTCTCATCATCCTCGGTCGGCGGAATAAACGGCGGCACCGTGTCCATATGCGTCGAGAGAAAAACCTGCGGGTCATCCGAAGCCCAAGCGATCACATTCCTGCGTCCGTTTTCAACTTCCTGTAATTCGACCTCGTAGCCGAGCGAAGTCAAATATTCACCCAAAAATTTTCCAACCGCTTGTTCGTCTCCAGAAACGGATGGAATGTTCATTAATTCTTTTGTTAATTCAAATAGATTCATAAAATTTTATTTGTAAAGTTCTTTTAATTTTTCTACCAAAGTTGCGTCATTAAGTTTATCACTTGAATCTATCAACTGATTAACCGAACCTAAATCGCTTTGAATTTTTAATACTTTTTTGTCGGAAATGACTTCTCTCAATTTTCCGACAACACTTTCATCATTTATCACTCGA
>JBGTHN010000126.1:0-3611 GCA_041746235.1 Pyrinomonadaceae bacterium
GCAAGAACTATACGAATGCCTGGAATAGTCAAAAACCCGAAAATGTTGCATCTTTTTTTGCCGTTCATGGATCGTTAAAAGTAAATAATGAACCACCAATGGTTGGTAGAAAAGCTATCACGGAATTTACAAGCGGTTTCATGAAAGCTTTTCCCGACATGAAACTGACAATGGATAATTTGTTGATTAAAGCCGAAGAAACAGAATATTACTGGAGTTTTATCGGCACAAATACAGGTAATGATGGAACGGAAAATAAAGTCATATTCAAAGGTTTTGAACGTTGGACTTTTAATGAAGAGGGGCTTATAAAATATTCGATCGGGAAATTTAATGAAGAAGACTATAACCGTCAATTGAACAAGTAAAAAATAGGAGAAAAATAAAATGAATGATGAACAAATAGAAAATCACTCAGTTCAACCATCCCCGGCGACCATCCTGCAAGTTGGAACCGGATTTTGGGCATCGAAAATATTATTAACTGCCGTAAATTTCGAGTTGTTCACGTATTTGGCAAAACAAAGCAGTATGTCTGCCGCAGAAATTAAATCATTACTTAACTTAAACTGCACCGATCGGCACTTTTTTGACTTTTTAGATTGTCTGACAAGTTTAGGTTTTCTACAGCGTGAAGGACTTCTTGAAACTGCCCGCTATTCTAATACTTTGGATGCCGATACTTTTTTGGACAAGGCGAAACCGCCTTACATCGGCGGAATTCTTGAAATGCAAAATAATCGGGCATGGGGATATTGGAGAAATCTCGATGAAGGTCTGCAAACGGGGCTTATCCAGAATGAAGCTAAAGACGGCGGCTAACCGGTATTCGAAATGCTGTATAAAGATCCCGAATTATTAAGGGAATTTGTTGATGCAATGACCGGCGTGCAAATGGGTAGTTTTATGGCTTTCGCTCAAACTTTCGATTTTTCAAAATATAAAACCCTGTTGGACGCAGGCGGTTCGGCAGCTGTTCTATCCGCCTTGGTGGCTAAACATAATCCAAATATGACCTGCACATCTTTTGACTTACCGCCGGTTGAAACACTTGCTAATGAAACCATTCAAAAATTTCAATTAGCCGACCGCGTAAAAACCTTTTGCGGTGATTTCTTTAATGATGAATTACCAAAAGCAGATATTGTTACGATGGGAAATGTTCTGCACGATTGGGATGAAGAAACGAAAAAAAAATTGATTCAAAAAGCCTTTGATGCATTGCCCGAAGGCGGAGTTTTCATTGCTATCGAAAATATCATAGACAATGATCGAAAAGAAAATTTATTCGGCTTGATGATGAGTCTCAATATGCTGCTCGAAACAGGTGATGGCTTTGATTACACTTTTAACGATTTCAATAAATGGGCAAAGCAAGTCGGATTTGCTTCCACCTCAATAATGCCTTTAGCGGGTCCAACAAGTGCCGCCATTGCATATAAATAATTAAAACATAGGAGAAAAATAATATGAATGATGAAAAAATTGTGCTGATCGCACGCCTTAAAGTAAAAGCCGATAAGGTTGAGGAATTAAAAACAGCGGCGTTAAAAATTGTCGCGGATTCGCGTAATGAAGCGGGAAATATAAATTACGACATCCATCAATCGGTCGAGGAAGAAACGCTCTTTTTCTGGCACGAAACGTGGGCAAATAAAGCCGCTATTGATGAGCATTTTGCCACGCCGTTTTTTGGAGAGTTTTTTAAGGTCGTCGAAGAAATCGCGGCAGAGCCTCCACAGATAAATTTGACCAGAATGATTAGCGAAAAGACAAACGAAACCAATGCGGAAAAGCCCGAATATTTCAGTCTGCGTCCCGAAGTCGAAAAACAATACGGCTACACGCACGCCGTCAAGATCGGCAACGATATAAAAATTTCGGGTGCGGTCAGTATGGACGACGAGGGAAATCCCACGGCAAATGGCGATCTCGCCGGGCAGATTAAAAATTGTTATGCCGATCTCGAAAAGGTTCTAAAACATTATGGTTGCACGTTCGATGATGTCGTGGTCGAAAATATTTTTACGACAGATATGCCGGAGTTTTTAAACCAAGCAGGCTATCGCAGCGAAATCTACAAAAAACAATTTCCAACCGGTTCGTGGCTTGGAGTTAAAGAATTGGCATTGCCGGAATTTATGATAGAAATTGAATTAGAAGCACACAAAGCTAACTAAATTTTTACACATTCGCCGCGTTTGATAAATTGTCCGCTGCCTTGTTTGCCTTTATATTCGCCGTTTTCGATGACGACATTTCCGCGTGAGAGGACGGTTTCGACAACGCCTTGAAGTTCAAAACCTTCGTAGGCGTTGTAATCAACATTCATATGATGAGTTTCGACGCTGATCTTTTGGCGTTTGTCGGGGTTGAAAATTACAATGTCGGCATCCGAACCGACGGCGATCGTTCCTTTTTTCGGGAACATACCAAACATTTTTGCGGCGGCGGTTGAAGTTATTTCGACGAAGCGATTTAAGGAAATTCTGTTTTCGTGAACTCCGCCGTTGTATATCAAAGACATACGGTTTTCTACGCCCGGAGCACCGTTTGGAATTAGCGAAAAATCGTGTTTGCCAAGTTCTTTTTGTTCTTTCATACAGAAAGGACAATGGTCGGTTGAAACGACTTGCAGATCGTCCATTTTCAAACCTTTCCACAATTCGTCTTGATTGTGTTTTTCACGCAAAGCGGGTGTCATCACATATTTTGCACCTTCAAAATCTTCGTCGTAATCGTCAATCGAAAGAAACAGATATTGCGGACAGGTTTCGGCAAAAGCGGGAATTCCGCGATCTCTCGCTTCACGAACTTGGTTCAATGCGTCTGTGCAACTTAAATGGACAATATAAACCGGCGATTCCGCCATTTCAGCAATTGCAATTGCCCGATGAACGCCTTCTGCTTCGGCAACGGTCGGACGTGTCAAAGCGTGATATTTTGGAGCGGTTCGTCCTTGTGCTAAGGCACGTTTGACGATTTCATCAATAACGATGCCGTTTTCGGCGTGCATACAGATCAAACCGCCGCGTTCGCCCGCCGCACACATTGCCCGAAAGATCGTCGCATCATCTGCCAGAAAAACACCCGGATAAGCCATAAAGAGTTTAAAACTCGTGATGCCTTCGTCCATCAATTTGAACATTTCGGGTTTATTGGAATCTTCAAACTCGGTCGTAATAAGGTGAAAGCCATAATCAATCGCAGTTTTGCCTTGTGCTTTGGCGTGCCATTTATCAACACCCGCGATCATTGATTCGCCTTTGGTCTGCACCGCAAAATCAATTATCGTCGTCGTTCCGCCATAAGCCGCCGCCCGCGTTCCAGTCCAAAAGTCGTCAGAAGAAGCCGTTCCGCCAAATGGCAATTCCATATGCGTATGCGGATCGATCCCGCCCGGAATCACGAGTTTTCCGCTTGCGTCAATGGTTTTATCAACTTCCATATCAAGCGTTTTTCCAATAGTTGAAACTTTTCCATCTTCGATTAATATATCAGCGTGATAATCGTCAACCGCCGTTACAATTCGTCCATTTTTGATTAGTGTTTTCATTATAAATCTTCAAATTTCGCATTTTCCTCGCCAAGAACATTCGTCAAAACATCAA
>JBGTHN010000127.1:0-8739 GCA_041746235.1 Pyrinomonadaceae bacterium
GCCGAAAATCAATCCGTGCATACGCAGTTTGTTCAAACCGATAGATCACAGACGGATTTGACCGAAATCAGAACGGTTGTCAGCGATATTCCGCCAACCATCTATCAGCCCGCCCAACAAAAATCTGAAACTCATACCGTCTTCAAACAAATTCCGAATCAAAATATTCCCAAAAATGATGCCGTTCCGACTTCCAAAACGATCTTAAGTTCTTTTAAATTCGAAACTGGCATTATTCTCTCGCTTGTATTGATCTTCGGTTTGATCGGATTTTTATTTGTTTTGTATAAAGTTATCCAATCTAATTTTAATGGAGGCGGATTGTCTTCAAATTCCAATACTTCAATTACAAACACAACCGACCCGAATTATGTTTTTACCAACGCATATGCTTTTCAAGAAGGCGATAAATATGGATTCAAGGATTCCAAAGGTAACATCATCATTCCGGCAAAATATGAATCGGTAATGAGTTTTACCGAAGGATTGGCTTCCGTTAAATACAATGGCAAATACGGATTTATTGACGAAAAAGACACGACGATCATTCCATTCAAATATGAAGATTTATATCCGTTCAAAGATGGTTTGAGTGCTGCTAAACAAGATGGGAAATGGGGATTTATTGACAAATCCGACAAAGTTATAATTCCTTTCAAATTTGACAATGCGGGTTATTTTTATGAAGAATTGGCAAAAGTTGGACTCAATGGTAAATACGGTTTTATAGATAAAACCGGAAACGAAGTTATTTCCATTAAATACGGCTATGCCGGAGATTTTGATAAAGGTTTTGCTATGATTTGTAGCAGTTCGGTCTATCAGGCAAGTTGCGGAGTGATTGATAAAACAGGTAAGGAAATTGCACCTTTTAAATATGATTTGGTTTTTGATTATACTGATGATGGATTTGCTATGTTTTCGCTTGATTCCAAATACGGTTATATTGATAATACGGGCAAAGAAATTATACCGCCAAAATATGATTACGGCAGTTCATTTATTAACGGTAAAGCGGAAGTGGAACTGAACGGCAGAAAATATAATATTGACAAATACGGCAACGAAACCGACATCGGTGCGGCAACCATAACAAAAAGTTCAAATAGCTCAAACACAATGACTAATACTTTATCTAATTCCTCAAACACGATGTCTAATTCTTACTCTGATTCCTCAAATACAACATATAATTCGCCGTCCAACAGCTATAATTCCAATTCGTCTATGATATCGAATACAAATTATTGATCAAACCCAAATATTTCCTATTAAACCCGAAGCTTTCTCAAAAATGCTTTCATCTTCTCTGCCTAAACGACAACTTTACGTGCAAAAACGATATTATTCCTCTATAAAATTTTGTCGTTTTGAACTTTTAGATCACTCTGTTGTAATTTTCCCTTATCAAAAAATAGCTTTCCCCTATTACTTCAAAGTTTTTTGATGTTACTTTTTTGTATTCTGATATTACTTTAAAGTTTTTTGATGTTACTTTTTTGTATTTTAATACTACTTTAAAGTTTTTTGACGTTACTTTTTTGTTTTTCCCTATTAAAAATAATATTTGTAATGTCAGAAATATTAAAAGTAATGTTAGAAGTATTATTTGTAATGTTAAAAATAATATTTGTAATATCAAAAATATTATTTTTATTATCTTTTCAGATAAATTTAATAATTATTAAGCACCGAAACTAAATTAAATTCAACTAAAAACGAAAACGCAACTGTTAAGGAGCGTGTTGTTAAATATAAAACCTTACACGCTTCCTGACTGTCGCGTTTCTGCCTGTCAGTTTAAAAAGCCTTTAGAACTGATCGTTTTGATATTTTTTGAGACCGCTTCTTTTTGATCAGTTTCCCTAAATACTTCTGCGGTAGTTTGTGCTGATACGACGGAGTTTGTGCCGGAAAAAGAGATAAAAGTTATCAGAAAAAATGTCGGAAGCAAGAATCTTGAACTTTGCCTAAATTGATTTACTGAATATAAATTGTAAATGTGTTTCATATTTACAATTTCTCCTTTTTTGCTAAATTTTTATTGGATAGAAACCGTCAGACTGAAATTAGCTGATTCGCAATTATTGTAAATAGTTACCTGGTTATCGCCGGAAATGGTTGTAAAACCGAGTGATGAACTGCCGTTTTCGAAAATTACGCAATTATTCGTCGAATTTACTTGTGCCGAAAGATTTTGACCGCTTCTTGCTTGCAGCAAAAATGAGCGTCTTGCTTTTGAGTCAATTTCTCCCGAAACTCTTGATGAAATTGCACCTCTCGCAAACTTTATTCTTGTTTTGCCGTAAACTTTCGGTCTTGGCTGATCTTCTATCACCAAGTCGTCTTTCGGCGTTCTTTGCGGTGTTGGAATCGGAGTTTTGATAGGCGTTTCAATCGGTGTTGGAATCGGTGTCAATTCAGGCGTTTCAAATGATTCCGAGTTGTTATTTACGGTTATGACATTATCGTTTTTTGAAACAAAATCATCTCTGCCGCTGTTAGTAAAATTATAAACTGCCAACAATCCGAGAATAAAAATTATTCCGATCAAAAAGATCAAGATCGGATATATCCAGATCGGAATTACATTTTTCTCTGTTGTAATTTCTTTCGGAACAGATGGACGCGGTCTTACTAATGTTTGGAAATCATCGGAAAAATATTCCTCGACGGAATCCGTCATAACCAAAACCGATCCATCCATAAGACAATATGAATTGTCATCTGAAAAGTTTTGTCTGCATATTGGACACAGTTTCATAATCCTTAAAATTTCATCAAACCGACGGTTTTACAAAAAATTTTCCGATTTATTAATCGCTTCCGTAGTTGATCGAAACGGTTAAAGTAAACCTCGACTGCCTTCCGCAGTTATTGACCAGATATATATAATTATCTCCTTGTTCGGTAATATAGCTTATGCTTGTTGCCCCGTTGCTGAAAATCACACAACCATTCCGCGAACTGACATTTGCCGAAAGATATTGTCCGTTTCTAGCACCAAGTATAAATTTCCGCTCACCATTTCCAGCCATGGTTCCCGAAACCGTCGCCGATGTTCTACCTTTTGCAAAACGAATACGCGTTTGTGCAAAGGCTTCCAAACTTACACCTGTAACAATGAGCAACAAGACCAATAATTTAAATTTTAACTTTTTCATATTTTTATCCTCCATAGATTTGTATATTTTGTTTTTTTTTGAAAAGTGAATTTTGGCAAATCCGCAAACTTTCACTTATGGTAAAAATTGTGTGAATATCACCTAAAGCGATTAAGTCTTCAAGTTTCTGTTTTTCGATTTCCAAAAATTTTGCAGATTCATCCAGCGAAAGTGTTTCCGTTGTAACATGACAATTCGGACAAAAGGCTCGAAAATTAAGTTTATTTTCCGAAACTGTCTGTCGGCGAATTTTTGTAACGGTTAGTTTTAATCTGCGTTTCATTTTTTTTTATTGCTTTCAAATACAAATATCGCTATGCTATGAGCATCTCTCCAGAGGCGTTGCAAAGTAACGAAAAAAAGACGAAATTTTTCCGAAATTTCGATGGATAGTTATGGATGGATCGGAAAAACCAAATTATCGTTTTGAAGATGTCGAGATTTATGTTGCTCGCAGTTGCCTTTTGCTTAAAGGCGAGGAAAAACATCTCCGTCCGAAATCATTTCAAGTTCTTCTATACTTGCTCGAACACTGTGAAAGACTCGTTTCAAAAAATGAATTGATGGAAACGATTTGGGAAAACACTGCTGTAACCGATGATGTTTTGGTACAGTGCGTTAAAGAAATTCGCCGAACTATCGGAGACGATTCTCATAACCCGCAATTTATCAAAACCTTCCCGAAACTCGGTTATCGTTTTATTAGTCCGGTTGAAACTTTTCCTATCGTTATAAATACTTATCACACGGAAGAAATCACCCGTGTCGAACTCGAATACGAAGAGGAATTTTCAGATGAAGCACCAATTTCCAAAGACAGATTTCTTCTATCAAAACAGTCGTTTTTTTCGCCTGCGTTTATTTTTTTGACTTTGATTTCGGTTTTGATGGTTGCATTTTTATCATTTGCTTATTTACGGCAAAATGGAATAACGGCTGATGCCGAAACGATTTTGCCGAAAATAAATGGGAAAAAATCTCTCGCAGTTATGTATTTTGATAATCAGACCGAAAATAAAGAACTTGAATGGTTGCGTGAAGGGTTAACCGATATGCTCATTACCAACTTTTCACGTTCTTCAAAGCTGACGATTTTAAGCCGTGGACAACTTCATCAACTTCTTGAACGAAATAATTATGAGCAAGGTGCTGAAATTGAATCAGACAAAGCACTTGATATTTCCCGTCAAGCCAAAGCAGAAATAGTTTTGACGGGCAGTTATGTAAAACTCGGCGAGAAAATCCGCATTGATGTTCAAATACTTGACACAAAAAACGGCTCGCTCAAAGCCACAGAAAGTCTGACGGTCGAAAAACCCGAACAAATTTTAACCGCAATTGACCTGCTTTCTCTCAAATTGACAAAACATCTCGGAGTGGAAGAAGCCGTCAATCAAAAAAACTTCGCAGATGTAATGACCGATGACCTCGAAGCCTTTCGTTATTATTCAATCGGAATCGAGAAAACACAGGCACTTCACAATCAAGAAGCCATTGAATTATTTGAAAAAGCCATTGCACTTGATAAGGAGTTTGCGATGGCACACGCCCGCATCGGTTATACCTATACGGTCAGTTGGGGGTATTCGGAAAAAGGTAAACCCTATCTGGAAAAAGCCTTTAAATTATCCAAAAGATTAAATGAAAAAGACCGTCTGAGTATCACGGCTTGGTATGCGATTGCTAACCACGATTACCTTTCGGCAATAAACACATATCGTAAAATCATTGAAGAATATCCACTGGAAACCGAAAGTTATTGGCGTTTAAGCAGACTTTTGGCAGGCGAAGAAAAGTCGGATGAAGCCGTTGAAGTCTTGAAACAAGGTTTAATTATTGATCCGAATGACCGGGACATCAACAATACACTTGGCGGAATTTATTCCGAACTTGGAAAACACAAGGAAGCAATTGAGGCTCGTCAGCGTTATGTCGAACTTGCCCCAACGGAAGCCAATGCCTACGATTCTCTCGGTTTGGCGTATCAATGGTCAGGCGATTATATTTCGGCAATTGCCAATTACAAACGCTCACTCGAAATTAATCCAAAGTTTGAGATCGCTTTAGTCCACTTGGCAAACACACGTTTCCAAATCGGACAATATGACGAAGCGGAAAATCTGCTGAAACGGTATATTGAGATCGCCCCTTCGGAAAGTGAAAAAGCACGCGGTTGGGATAACCTCGCTCAAATATATTTAAAAACCCGTGATCTTAATTCAGCCGAAAAAGCTGCAAATGAGGTTCTGAAATATCGAAAAGAAATGGTTTGGACTTCCTTAGCCACAGCCTTGGAAAAAGGCGATTCTACAAAAGCTAAAAAATTTGAAGAAGTAATTTTTGCCGAAGCGGTTGCAAACGAACGTGGTGCAAGGCTTAATAAGCGTTTCGACTATTATTATCGCGGCATTATCGAATTAAAAAAAGGACAAAATGAAGCGGCTCTTTCCAGTTTCCAAGAAGCCGTCCGACGGAAACCACCGATTTGGAACATTGATGCCTACGAAGATTGTCTGGCAAATGCTTATCTGAAACTTGGAAGATTTGATGAAGCAATTGCCGAATATCAAAGAATTTTACAATTGAACCCAAATTATCCGCTCGTCCGATTTCATCTTGCCCAAGCCTTTCATGGAAAAGGTTTGAATGAAAAAGCGAAAGATTCTTACAAAACATTTCTCGAAATTTGGAAAAATGCGGATTCCGATATTCCCGAAATTCTCACGGCGAAAAAGTTTGTCTGATTTAGTTGAAAATTCAAATTTGTTATAAACTTACAAACAAATGCTTCTAACCATTGACATCGGAAATTCATCAACCAAATTCGGCGTTTTTGAAGGCGAAATACTCGTCAATAAAATTACGATCAAAACCGTTCGTGATGAATCAGCCGATTCGATTTATTTACAAATAAAAAAGCGAATATCCAACGAAATTTCGGCGATTGTGATTTCAACGGTTGTCAAAGAATTAAATAAAATATACGAAATATTAGGCGAAAAGTATTTTCACACAAAACCATTTTTTGCCGATCATACTTTTGAGTACGGTTTTTCTATAAATTATTTTCCACCGGAAAGTTGCGGTTCGGACAGATTAGTAGTGGCATTTTCCGCTTTGGAAAAACACGGAACGCCGGTTATTGTTTGCGATTTCGGAACGGCGACAAACATTGAAGTTGTCAACGAAAACCGGGAATATCTCGGCGGAATAATCACGCCGGGAATTAACACTCTAGCATCTGCACTTTTTGAAAAGACCTCAAAATTGCCGAAAGTTGAATTAAAAAAACCTGCAAGTGTCATCGGAAATACTACGGTTTCCTCAATTCAATCGGGAATTTATTTTGGCTATATCGGTTTGGTTGACGGAATTTTACAACGAATGATTGATGAATTAAAAGTTAAACCAAAGATTATTTCAACCGGCGGATTTGCGAAAATGATTGCTGAAGACTCAGAATTTATTGAGATTATTGAAGAAAATTTGATACTCGAAGGTTTACAACTTGTATATCAAAAAAATAATCAGGGATTGAAAAAATCTTTGTAACGTGATTGTTGTTGGATTGTCCTTTCCTTTTTTTTCTCCACATCACAAACTTGTTTTTACTTTCAATCCCCGAACTTAATATTTTACACTCCGCAACCTGTTTCTAAAACTTTAACGGATTTATTGCCTGAAATACTGTGTGCTTCAACCCAAGAGCCTTCGTAATATGCTCCGTAAATTATTACTTCCATTTTACCATCACCGTTCAAATCTACGATTGAAGTCAGTTTATACTTGCTGGGTGCGTTGAATTTTTTCGCCGTCGGATAAAATTCTCCGGCTATTAAAATGTTCTCAACTATCGGTGCTTTGCCAGAAGCAACTCCAACTTGCACTATTTTACCATTTATTTTGCGTGTAAGTGGTTTTCCAAGATCTTTCATCCCCGTAATTTTGCGGACATAGACAAATGAATAATCGCCTGCTCTTGAATCTGCATCTTGACCGTTGTAATTGGTCGCACTGATAACGACTTCATCTTCACCATCGCCTTCAAGATCAATTTTGTAGATCTGATCAATTTTTACTTTCGGGGTTTTTATACCTTTTCCGATAAGAAATGTTTTAACTAAACTGAGATAAGTAGCATCTTTATTTGAAAGTGCTTGCGGAACTCGCGGCATCGCATTCCAAGGCGTGTCGGAACTTATCATAATTCCAGAACTTGCCGTTTCATCCGTTTCAACACTGTAATATTCTTCACAAATTTCCTCCATCGGTGTTTCGGTTTTTGTTATGTTGACTTCGCCTTCTTCCGCACCTAACAGAGAAAAAAGTGAAAAACTTCCCGTTTCGGTAAATTTAACGGCGGTTTTTGATGGAACATATTTGCCGTTTTCTATGCCGCCGAGAATTGCCGAAAATCTAGGTTTCATCGTTTCTTCGTCCCATTCTTCCATCACCAAAATTCTGGCGTGTTTGATGGACTTTCCTGATTTTGTTTCCGAACCTTGTGCAAAAAGATTGAAATTTAACAAACCGATTACGATCAAAAGAAATATTGTTTTTTTCATATATGTTTTTCCCAAATTTACGACGCTTCGCCGGAATCGCTTTTGCCTAAAAATTTATAGACGAAATAAAATATTAAACCGACGGCGATAAAAATAATTAATTGATAAAAGTCTGGTAATTTGACGTTATACAAAAGCCAACCGATAAATATAAGAGACAAAATACTTGCTACAATTCCCAAAGGTGCGATAAATCCGGCTTCGGAAGTATCTTTTCGATAACGAAAGATCGGCAAAGCCAGACAAGTCATCGCATAAACGATCAACCTCGTGATCGTGCTGATAGTTAAAGCGGCGATGAACGAACTGAAAACCGTGTAAAGATAAATTCCGACGGAAGTTATCAGAATTGCAAAATGCGGAGTTTTGAATCTGTCGCTGACAATTGCCAGAAATTTTGGAACGTCTTTTTGTTCAGCCATCGCAAAAAGCAACCGAGTTGTCGCCAACAATCCGACATTTAAATTTCCGAGAATCGAAACTACTGCACCGATAACGATAAATGTCGCACCAAAAGTTCCGACGAATTTTTCGGCGGCATCGGCAAGCGGTCTTTCGGAAGTTGCGAGTTCCGGCAAAGTTCCGATGGAAACTATTTGAATTAAAATATAAAACGCAACAATAATTCCGATCGCCGTCATCAATGCGAACGGTGCGTTTTTCTTTGGATTTTCCATTTCGCCCGCTGGAATCACCGCCGATTCAAACCCGACAAAAGCATAAATTAGAACCAAGATCGCGTTTGCAAAAACATCCATTGAAGGCGAGATGCTGAAATCAAAATTAACGGGTTGAATAAAAAACATTCCGACAACAACAAATAAAAACAGAGGCGTAAGTTTGGCGAATGTGAGAATATTTGTTGCTTTGACCGAATCTTTTACGCCGATAATATTTACGGACATTAAACCGAACACAACTAATGAAATAATCAATATCCGCAAAGAACCTTTGGCAAGCGATTCGTTAAAATAACCCAAATACTCAACCATGAGATTGCGATTGGCGGC
>JBGTHN010000128.1:0-4424 GCA_041746235.1 Pyrinomonadaceae bacterium
TTGAAGGGTTTCATCTGATGATTGCGGCGGCTCTCGAAGCTGTTCGAGTTGTTCACTTGTTAACTCCGCCAAATAAGGTTCGTTTAGTTCTTTCCATGCCTCCAATGCGTATTCAAGTTTGGCAATTGCGGCGTCTCTTTGCCCTTTAATGTCCATCGCCGCTAATCCTTCGACAAATATCTTTTCAATTTGAACCCTAATCATATCTCCGACAGTTGCTTCCTTGTACAAACCCCGGTTGATTGAGTAACTTCCTTTTGGAGCATTTTTGTCGGAACCAGTTACCTCAAGCAAAAACTTTCCTTTGGAAATCGCAACAAATGATAGGGTTTCGGTTCCTTCTTCGCCATTCGGACTATTCATCGTTGCTGAAACTGAACCTTGTGAGTCTAATAGTTTTAAAGCGACATCAACACCTTTCTGCTGAATCCGAACCTGAAAAAACTCATATTCTTTCAATTCAACTTGATATTGGTGTGTTTCTGTGCCGATCATCTCGCGTTCCAACATCTGACCGGGCAGAAGTTGTCGAGTTTGCGGATTAGTCTGGGCAAAAGCCTGTAGGGACAAAATAGCAAGGCACGTATACACAAATCGAAAGCAGCGGGATATCATCTTTATCTCTCCTTAAATATTTGGAATCAAGGCGCGAACAAAAGAGTTTTACATTCGTTTATACATTCTATAAGAAAAACTTGTTGACGAAATGGATTCAATTTTATGATAATGTGTTCATTTATTCAACATCTTTTTTTGGGGTTGGTCTTTAAACGTCTTTGCTTTATATCAATTAAGTTATGCAAATAAGTTTCAGATTGATTTTTCTTATACTTTCGTTTTTGATTTTCAGCTTTCAAAACACAAGTGTGTTCAGCCAGACCGTTCGGAAAATGAAAGGTAACTGGACTGCTGACGGTAAGAGAATCCGCTTCGGTCAGACCCTGACTGCCGGAGCAAGAATCAACAATAATAATAAATCGGTTCCCAATAATGACCTGATTGTTATTTCCGATGACGCTTGTTCCGATCCTTTACCAGTCTATTGTTCTAAGCAGGACTGCAACTATACTTATTACGTTCCGAAGTCGCATAGAAGTTATTTCTTTCCGTGTTTTCTGGTTCGGATGTTTAGCTCCGACGCGCGTGGTGGCGATGTTTTAGGCGTCAACGGAATAGCGGAAATTAAAAACGGGCATATTGACCTGACCGAAAAAGTAAATCTTTTTGAAGAAGAGGCTGGCTTTATCTATTTTTCTCCTCTGCGAGATTCTTCGGACATAATTCCGCGAATCAGATTTGAATCTGGCAAGCCGCTGAGCGTCGAAACGAATAAACCCGGTCTTTATAAAATAATATACAAAAGCGATGAGTATCGCATATTAGCTCTCGAAAGCAGGCATTTTTCAGAAGAGCAAAAAGGATTTGAAGAATTCGCTAAATCAATTGAAAGATGGAAAGAAACAGTCGGCAAATTAGATAAGGAAAAAGTAGAAAATACAGTCATAATTTCCATGATTTGGCAGCGTTTAGATGAAATTGCCGGGAAATATAATTTGTTGCATGAAAAAAAGAAAAAAAAATAAAAAGCCTGCTACCTCAAAGAACAACTCCGTCGGTAACGCTCAAAATCTGACAAGCACGGATCAGAAAAAGCCCGTGCCACAGGTAAATGAAAATAAAAAGATTAATAAAATAAAAAAACAGCCGATTGAATCCGAGCCGACTGAAACGGAGGATTCAAAAAGTCTTACCTTGCGCTTCGGCTTATTTTTGAAAAAATATCAACATGTTTTTAACATTATCCTTATTTTGCTAATTACTCTGATCGGCATGTGGCTAACTGATTATTTTGGTGCTGAGAAAGTCTCCGTTTCCAAGCTTTTTGGTCTATTGCCTTCCAAACCCTCCATCGTAGCAACCGTAGAAATTAACGATGACGATTATCGGGAATATTTCAATTCCGTCAGCCCACTCGGAATTCATAATGAAAAATTAAACGAAATTTTGATGGCTATTTTGGAAAGTCAGCCAAAAATCGTTGGTGTCGCACTAGATACCAGCGATTCCAGTTTTGCTGATTTCAAGCCGCCAACGAGTTCTATTCCAATCATTTGGGGAGAGACTCCGGTGCTTAAAAAAGACG
Organism: Pyrinomonadaceae bacterium; assembly: GCA_041746235.1. GTDB lineage: Bacteria > Acidobacteriota > Blastocatellia > Pyrinomonadales > Pyrinomonadaceae > Aridibacter. The sequence continues at coordinate 2,144 of JBGTHN010000128.1, forward strand.
GCGAACTTGACCATATTCTAGCTCCTTTGGGCGGGCAGACTCTTGACCAAACCCTTGAAGGTTTGTCCGGTGTCTTTCAGGACACGGAAACAAATGCGCTTTGCTGTTATCAAAGATCCGTAGCTATCGCAAAAGGTGTCTATGAAGAAACGCTCGCACAGAAACTATTAGACATATACAATCAGTCATTGGAGAGCAAAACTGAATCCGACGAGCAGTACTACTTCAAACTCAAGGGCGAAGAACAAGACAATCAAAGAACGGCACTTACTGTCGGACATCTGTTAAAAATGTCGCAGAACGCAGATTGGCAGACGAATAATCCGCTAAAAGACAAAATCGTAATTCTTGCCGGAAGTTTCATCGGACAGGAAAAGATCTTCCCAACATATAACGGTTATCACAAGGGCTATGAACTATATGCCGCCTCGATTGAAACCGAGATGGACGGAGTTCATCTTCAGCCGAGTCCGTGGCATCTCAGAACTTTGCTTATGTTCGTTTTTTTTATTCTCGGCGTTATAATTTTTCATGTTTTTGAGAAACAATTTTTTATTGCCATAATAATTTCGATAAGCGTTTTTTTGGTTTTGTCATTTCTGCTGAGTCTTTATCGATACGGCAATATCTATGGGATATTTCAATATCTACCGGCTTTGCTTTATATGCTGATAGGAAAGGTCAGCGAATATCTTTACTATAAAGACAGTCTTGTAAATTATCTTTTTTCCTTATTCCGAATGCCGGCACCCTCAAAAGGCAATTAGAAAGGGCTGATCATTTTTGGCTCAAACCAGCTTAAAGTTAATGTCATTTGACGGTACAGAAATTTTGGAATTTCGCTTTTCGGTTTGAAGCGCGAAATTTCCGTCAATTTTATAATCGTTAAAAAGGAAAAGATACTGAATACAGTAGAATAATTTCGCTCTTTAGGCATTAGGCGAAGTTCTTTGACTTTTCTGATGATTTATTCCACTGGAAGAAAAGTAATTTAACAATAACGAGACTATTTCTAGAGTTATACATTTCTTCATGTTAACAGGCGTGAAAGATTCGCGCTTGTTGACAACGATTTCGCATTCCGGCGCGGACAGTGTTTGGCACACTTCTGGTTAATTTGGAGAAAAGAAAGAAAATTGTTCCGCCCAAGCTGCAAGTATTTTATTTAAAGATACGCTGTCTTCGTTTAGTATCTTTTAAAACATTATGGACAAAATATAGAAAATTGAAATCTTCGTAATCAACAAACGGTGTTGGATCATCCTCTAGAGGAACTACTAGTTGGGGGGGATTATAACGAAAACTTAAAATTAGAGTAGAACCATCTAATAATTTAAAGATGTGTTGATTAGCTGTATGTATAAATTGAGATGTAATTTTATCTGAAATTACAAAGTCTTGCTCATCAATTTCTAGATGTAAATCATCTCCTTTCCTGTAAAAAGAACACATTTTCTCTTCAACTACAGAGTAAAAACCCTGAGTAGCTAAAGAAGCTATTTCTGAATTTTGAGTTTTAGAAAATAAACTTATTTTTCCATTATCTACATCTATTATCGCAATTTCATCAAACTTATCATTTGATTGCAAAACTATCATTTTTTCATTGGTTGAAATCAATGTCCTTTCCTCCAGGTCTCACTGCACTTTCAATAATATCTCCCCATGATTTACCTCTTGAACGTAACCATTCTAAAGTAGGACCAAGCGGGTCGTTATAATTCCGAATATTTCTTTCTGTAATACTTTTAAGCAAATCTGGTGGAGTTAAATCTTTATATTTAATTCCTAGATCACGACGAGCTTGATGAACTTTGATAGCGATTTGTTCAATAGTATGACCCTCGTTATACATTTCATCCACTAGATTAGCTAATCCCCTGACTTCATCTTCATATTGCTGTCTTAGAGGAGGTAATGAAGGCTTAGCTTTATTTTTACTTTTAATCTGATCTTTAAAATTCTTTGCTTTATCTAGCAACCAGCCAAGTAACCCTTTCCCTCCCTTGCCTGGTTGCTTGGGTTTAAAACCTCCACCTCCGGGAGAAACAGGCAGATTTTCCAACATTTCATCTCGTCGTTGCCTACGCCATTCGACAAATCCCTCAAGACTAAAAACATCCCCTGCTTTTATTTCTCTATAGTTAAAAAATTCTTCATAGGGTTAAAAACCCACGAACGGGAAAAATGTTCCATAGGAATTTTGTCAAGATATTATATTCGTTCAGTTTAATGTAATTTGGTGCTTCCCAATTTATTCGGCTTTCCAAGCTAGAATTTT
>JBGTHN010000129.1:0-6162 GCA_041746235.1 Pyrinomonadaceae bacterium
ATTTCAATTGCCATTTTGTTCGTGTATAAGCGATTCGAAACCCATTTTTTTCAGCATTTCTTTGCGATTGGCTTCCCGGCATCGCATCCATAATTGCTATTTTACACTCATTTTCCAAAGCATAATTCAAACGTGCTGCGAGCAAAGAAGTTTGTGCTCCTTTCTTTCGATCTTCGGGAATCGTGCTGGCACCTGCCAGAATTGCTATATCATCATAAATATAAAGTGTTCCGGTGGCAATCGGCTCATCATTTAGTTCGGCAATAAATGGAATTGCACCATTGGCAGAAGCACCGATTCGACTAAATTCAAGCATCTGTTCGGCATACTCAGGCATTTCGTCCAGCCAACCTTTCGTTGAAGTTTCAGCATATATTTCAACTTCATTGTCATTAATTATTCGCCTTTGGATTTGCGTATTTTGGTGGGAACTTATAAGTGCCGAATCAAGTGCTTGATACAACACATTTGTAAATTCTATCGGCTGATAATTTCGTTCATTTAATATCGAAAAAATACTCGGATCAGCCAAAGGACTTACTTCATGAATTATCGGTGCATTTCTTTCCTTGAAAAAATTCTCAAGTTTATTCATTTCGAGATCGGTAATTTTATCAAATAATCCAAGTCCGAATGTTTGAGTCGTTGGTGAATCAACTGCGTCAAACATTGCGTAAACACCCGCAATTTCTATCCATTCCGCCCCGCTCAGCGGAAACAAGTTTGCACGGGATTCAACAAAATCAGCATTTGAACATCCGTTTGCACGTTCAATTTTTTGCGAAAGTGATTTGTCTGAAAATATTGGCATCAGCGATTCTCCCTAAATGCCTGCATTATAAACTAATAATTCAAATTTTTTAACAAAACAACATCACGATTGTGCGAGTCAAGTTTGTGTTGTCAGGTTAGGTTAATAAATATTACTAATCTTTATGACATCGCTGCTTTCGACACCCCGTACTAACACGAGATTTTTGCCGTCGTTTGAAATATCGAAATCGAAAATTCGCTGAGATTTAAAGTCGGTGATTTGTTTCGGCAATTTTTCGTCCAGAGACTTTTTGAAAATATTTGAGTAGCTTTCGTTACTGTCAGCAAAAAGCAGGTTCTGACTGTCGTTTGTCCAATGCCAGCTGACGGAATGGATGTCAAGATGATGAAGCGGGTTTCCGCCGTCAATGTTAAGAACCGAAACTGTAACGGGTAAACTTCCGCCTCGTAAATGTCTGAAGGCGATTACTTTGCCGTCCGGCGAGACAACCGGATTAGAACTTGTTTTACCGGTTAATTTTATAGGTTTGCCGCCTTCAAACGGGATTTTCCGGAGAAATGAGCCGGGTTCGCTTAGATTTTGAAGGTGATCTTTTTCGGCAAACATTTCGGCGGCGAGCGATTCGGGCGGGCTTTCGAGAAATTCATCGGATGAAACTTTAAATGAAAGCAAAGATTCAACCTTGCGGCGAATCTCTAAATTTTCGCCGCAGGATTTGTTCAAAAATGATTGACGCTCCGTTTCAGGCATTTGCAAAACCGCGTGATAGATTTCTTCGATTTGCTTTAGTAGTTCAGGATTCATTTATGAATGCTAAGAGTCCATTTAAACTCTTATGAATTTTGGAATATTTGGGAAATCGTATCGCTGGTATTTTGGCTGAATTACGGTTTTTTTGAATTTCCAAACTTGCTTTTTATTTACCAATTGCCGGATCACGGCGTTTTGCTTTTGGATCTGTTTCCGCAACCTTTTCAAATAGTTCAACTTTTCGCCCGCCGAAACAGCCTTTTTTTCCTTTTGACTTTGTATAACCCTGAATGCCGGACATCGAACTGCCTGATAGATTTGCCGTATAGACAATATCTTTAACATCATTAAATGTCCAAATAATAAGTCCTTGGTTATGAAACCATCTTCCGCGATGCGGAAAATCTCCTTTGATTGCCCAAGTTCCATTTGCACTAAAGGTCAAATGCAAAAAGCCGTCGTATCTGCCGTCGCAATCCCAATCAATATCTAAAACCCAATTACCTACAATATCTGTCATAATAATCTCCTATTTTTTTCAAAATGTGTTAGAAAATGCGAATGGATTATCGCCACATTTTCTTGATAACCAACCATATTAAATAAAAAATCGATACTTCATAAATCAAATTTTGCCTAAATCAGATTAAAATGTTTTGCAACAAGCTCGGGGTCGCTTTCTGATGTAATTCCGCCTTCGATCTCTGCTTGACCGTGTTCAACCCAAGCGAGCAATGTTCCTTGCTTTAAATGTAGAATTGATAAACCACAAGTAGGGTGTTCGGGGATATTTGCCAGTATTTTGTTGATTTCATTCGTTGCTTTGATAAGTTCTGCGGTGTGCATCTCTGATTCCTCAGCTTCCAGAAGTTTCGCCGGGCTATAACAACCTCCGGCTCCGGGAAGACACGAGGCAAAATTGGTTTCCTTATCATCTACTAACCTTGTAAAACCTACAAACTTGCAACTTTCAACTGACGAATCACATGTTGGGGGTCTAACATTATCTTTGTTTTCCATAATTATCTCCTATTTTTTTATTCTCAAAATCATCTAAAATTGCTCACCATTACTACATCAGAGGATTCATTGCCTCTTGAAATTACAAAATCTTTGCCGTCTTTATTAACACTAAAATCGGCTATTTGACCTGTTTCAAAGAATGTCAATTGTTTCGGCGGACTCTCATCTAAAGTTTGACTCCAAAGATTTGAAGCACGATTTCGATCCTCTACATAGATCAATGCGTTGCCATCTATATTCCAATGAAAAATTCTCGCCTTAGCAACCAACGGCAGATCGAGAATCTTTAAAGGTTCTCCTCCTTCTATCGGAATGATCGCAATTTTTGCCGGAATTCTGGCTTGTGCTTTGCCAAAACGGCAGACGAAGAATTTACCGTCCGGTGATACCTTTGGCGTGTTCGATTCAGTTTTGGTTAGCTGAATCGGTTTTCCGCCGTCAATATTTACTTTCCAGATCGTCGTCAGTTTGTCGACATTTGTGCGTTGGTAAACTATCCATTTGCCGTCGGGCGTGAAACTCGGACGGGTTTCCTGATCCGAAGTATCAGTCAGAGCAATAGGATTTCCGCCATCAATATCCATCCGCCAAATTTCATTGTTTTTTGATCGCGTGGAAACAAATACTATAAATTGTCCGTCAGACGAAACTATCGGTGAAAAATTTATTCCTTGATCCACGGTCAGTTGCCGTTTATCGCTTCCGTCGGCGTTAACACTCCAAATATCCGTTGTGCCGATCGGTCGGACGGTATAAACAATTTTACCTTCAGGAGTCCATGCAACGCCGGAAGCTCCGTCATCATTTCCTTCTTCAAATGTAACCTTTTTGGCATTTTGCGGGGTATCTGCAGGAACTGTCCAAATATTAAAAAGCCTTTCCAATTTGACCGCAACTAACGATTTATCGTCGGAAGTTAAACCCGGAGCGGTATAAGTGCTAAAGTCATTTGTGATTCTGCTCGCCTTGCCGTCGGGATATGAAATCATCCAAAGTTGCGAAAATTTTGTTTGCGGGTCACGTCCGCTGATAACGATTCCGCTTCCATCGTGCAGCCACGTCAAACCGCTTATGGTGTGCCAGTCTGCGGTTGGAAATTGCTTCTCAGTGCCGTCTTTTACAGAAACCGCCGCCAGAAAATCTTTACTTTTAGCCGACGAATAAACCAAAGTCATTATCGTTTCACCATCAGGACTCCACTCGGCAAATGTTCTTATTTCATTCGATAAGGACTTAGTTAAAAGCCTCTCCGAACCGCCTTTGACATCAGCCAACATCAACAAATTGTTCGAACGAATAAAAGCCATTGTTTTGCCGTCGGGCGAAAATGTAATTTTTCCATCAACATTTTCAAGCAGTTTCCGCGAGTTGCCGCCAACGAGGGGAATTTCATACAAAGTGCCAACGCCGTTTTCTGCAACCGTGTAATAAATACTGTTACCATCGGGCGAAAATGCTAATCCCGAATAGCTGACTTTGGCAGACGGAATTCTTTCAATAGCAGACGACGCACCAACCTGCCGAACCATCAAAGTTTCTTTTCCTTCATACTGTAAAACATAAACAATAAATTTTCCGTCGGGTGAAACAGCGACCACATCGGTTGTCGTTCCATCAAAGGTAAGTTTCGCCAACTGCATCTTTTGAAAAGAGTCCGTTTGATCGCTGAATAAATTTGATCTTGAAATGCCGATTCCTAAAACGACAAGAAGCGACAAAAAAGCGACAAAAATCAGCGAGTAAAAAACAGGAAATGTCCTTGCTTTTACGATAGTTTGACTAATAAATGAATTGGATTCGTTTGGATGAAAAGTCGGGTCTTTTGCAGTTGTATGAACAAGACTATTATCCGTATGTTTTTCGGTAGCAAAATGATCACTGATTCGGGAATTGTTCCGGATAGTTTCATTTCCGGTTTCTACAATGCGTCTGTAATTCTTTAATTCGTTTAATATGTCATCAATTTTTTGCGAGCGTTCATTTTGGTCTTTACGAAAAATTCTGAGAAAAATGTTTTCCAATATCGGCGAAATGTCTGGAACGAAATGTCTTAAAGGTTGCGGTTCGGATTTTAAGATCGAGGCGATAATATCGGATGTGGTTTCACCTTGAAACGGAAGATTGTTTGTCAGCATCAGATAAAACAGCACGCCGAAACTCCAAATGTCGGTTCGAGTATCAACCTGTTTTCCGCGTGCTTGTTCGGGCGACATATAATGTGGCGTTCCCATAATTAGTCCGCGAACGGTCGAGATTTTGGCTCTCGTATCTGCTTCCGTATCAATTTCGGATGAATCATATTTGGCAAGTCCAAAATCAAGAACTTTAGCAATGCCATCCTCGCGGATCATGACATTCTCAGGTTTAATGTCACGATGAATAATTCCAGCCTTGTGTGCGGATGACAGTGCGGATGCAATTTGAATTGCAATATCAAGAATTTCTCCAAGTACAGGTCTTTTCAGCGACAAATATTCTTTAAGCGTAACGCCATCAATAAATTCGGTGACAATAAAAGGACTGCCATCAAATTCGCCAATCTCAAAAACCGTGATGATATTCGGATGATTTAACGCCGAAGAAGATTTTGCTTCAAAGAAAAAACGATTCAAATTGCTTTTTTCTCCGACATACTTCTCGTCCATAAATTTGATAGCGACCTGCCGACCAAGTTTGCTATCTACGGCAAGATAAACCTCGCCCATTCCGCCTTTACCAAGAAGTTTTTGAATCTTGTAATGTCCGATTTCTTCGCCGACATAATCATTGCCCTTTTCTTCGGAAAACATTTCAGCGGCAAGCGATTCGGGAGGCGTTTCAAGAAAACTTTCGGAACTATTTGCAAATGAGAGCAGAAATTCAACCTCACGTCGCAGATCTTCATCCTCGCCGCAAAGTTCTTTGAAGACCACTTCACGCTTTTCGGGCGAAACGTCCAAAGCTGCGTGATAAATTTCTTCAACTTGTTTTAATCTTTCGCCGTCCATATCAAATCGAATGCGGAAACTTGGAAAAATTTGTTTATCTTGCCTTTTACTTTTGTCATTTAGGAAGGCAATCTCAAAAAAATTAGTAGCTACATTTACTTAAACGACATTTGAGGCGAAATACTGTCATCAATATCAAAAAAAAATCTTTTATTCTGCAACTGATAATTCACGCAGAAGCCAGGTTTTTGCAAAACTCCAATCACGATTGACAGTTTCGGGTGAGACATTCAAAACCTTTGAGATTTCTTCAACCGTCAGACCGCCGAAAAACTTCATTTCAACAACCGAAACTTTCCTTTCATCCATTTCCGCCAATTGATTCAGAGCATCATCAAGAGCAATGATCTCTTCAGAACGAGATGACGAAACCACAGCATCTTCGATAAATGAAATTTTATGCTGTTGACCGCCGCGTTTGTCGCGGTTTTTGGAACGGGCATAATCAACCAAAATATGTCGCATCGCTTTTGCCGCAACTCCGAAAAAATGTTCGCGATTCTTCCAACTTTGATTTTCTCCACCGTCAAGTTTTAAATACGCTTCGTGAATAAGTTCGGTGGTTTGAAAGGTATGTCCGTCGGATTGTTTTCGCATATAACGACGAGCCATCCGGCGAAGTTCGTC
>JBGTHN010000130.1:0-4342 GCA_041746235.1 Pyrinomonadaceae bacterium
TTTCCCGAACCATCCGTGAACGCCAACATTATTTCCTGCTGACCGTTTTTCAGTTTTCCGTCAGCACTCGAAAGCGTAACGGTCAGTTTGTCGTTGATCTTTTTTGTTGCGAATTCCTTCATATCCGAACCAGTCGCCGCACCACCGCAAGCCGCCACGATTGCGACCAATGAAAGAAGTATTGTTAATCCGATAATTTTTGTTATTTTTGTCATTTCTCTATTTCTCCTAATTTTTCTATATATAAAATTGCTTTATTAAGTCTGTGAAAATCCGCTTGATCTGTGAAATCCGCGTTCTATTTCTTTTCATATTATTCGCGTAAATTCGCGTTTATTCGCGGGCAAATAATCTTTATTTAAACGAAAAAACGCCTCAATTTCAGGCACACTTCGACCTGAAAAAAGACACACTTCTAGTTTAAAGTTAGATTAGGATTCTTTGGTGTTGGATATATTTTGGTATGAATTGTCGTGGCTGAATATCGTTTGCAAAAACGACATTGCTATCTTCTTTAGGTGTGGTCGAAAAAAGAATCTCAAAAAGCGAAACCTTTTCCGAAGCAATAATTACAGGTGCAAGATTTACTTGTGCGGTCGAACTGTTGTTTGTTGGCATATTTTGCGAACAAACTAAAACACGGCACAGATATTTTGCATCAGCATTTTTTGGTTTGTGGGATTTTGCCGTTTTCTTTTTACAGCATTTCATCGGGCAGACACTTTCTTTCATTTTCATATCGCCAAGCGGTGTGCCGGAAAACACACTTACACTCAGCACGAGTATGAAAAATAAAGTTTTTAGCCGATTTACCATCAAATTAAGGTTATATCTGTAAGAAAGTGTTGTCAACAGATTTTAAACAATAAATAAATGCCCTAACTATTCATAATGTCATTAAATCCATAAATTATTTCTGAGTTATTACAAAAATTTTAAATCCGACTCCAGAGATTGCCAATCACAAGTTGCAAATCTAAAATCTAAATTAAGAAATGTCAGATGAATCGAAAAATTATCACGAAGAAAAAGCGATAGAAAAATCTTATGATTTTCAGACCACAAAGCGTCTTTTCAGTTATCTTAGACCTTATTGGAAAATGATGGCTTTGGCTTTGATTTTGACGGTTTTAACAAACGTCTTGATAAGTCTTCAGCCATATTTTACTAAAGTTGCGATTGATGGTTTTATCGTTCCAAAAGAAACCGATGGAATTTGGATTTTCGCATTCGCTTATTTTTGTTTGTTTTTGTTTCGCTTTATCTTTTCTTACATTCAGGAAATTTTGCTCAATATCGTCGGACAAAAGATCATGTTTGATCTGCGTTCAGAGATTTTTGCCAAACTCCAAACTCTACAAGTTTCTTATTACGACAAAAATCCCGTCGGCAGAATTATCACACGCTTAACTTCTGATGTTGATTCTTTGAATGAATTATTTACATCCGGTGTAATCGAAGGTTTGGGCGATATGGTCATAATTTTTGCAATTATCGGGTTTATGTTTTGGCTCGATTGGAAATTGGCAATTGTTTCTTTGATCGTTGTCCCGCTTTTATTTATTGCAACAAATTGGTTTCGCAAACGGGCAAGAGTCGGCTTTGATAAAGTCCGCACGCGTATGGCGAAGATCAACGCATTTTTACAGGAACATATTTCGGGAGCTCAAACCGTCCAACTTTTTAATGCTGAAGAAAAAGCCCGTGAGCGTTTTCACGATATAAACGACGAATACCGCGACGCAAATATCGAAACCATTTATTATTACTCGATCTTTTATCCGATGGTCGAATTTATCGGCGTTATCGGAATTGCCGTAATTATCTGGTTTGGCGGTTATCAGATATTGACTCACACAGCCGCAAGCGGTGAACTTCTGACAATTGGAACGGTCATCGCTTTTATTCAATATTCACAACAACTTTTTCAACCGATTCGCAATCTTTCCGATAAATTTAATGTCCTGCAAGCCGCAATCGTTGCCTCGCACCGGGTCTTTTTATTGCTTGATGAAGAAATCGAAATCGAATCGCCAAAAGAACCGAAAAAAGCCGATAAAGCCATCGGAAAAATCGAATTCAAAAATGTATGGTTTGCCTATAACGAAGATGAATGGGTGATGAAAAATGTTTCGTTCACAATCGAACCCGGTGAATCCGTTGCATTGGTTGGACATACAGGTTCGGGAAAAACAACTGTTACGAATCTTTTGATGCGTTTTTATGATGTTCAAAAAGGCAAAATTTTGCTTGATGGAGTTGATATACGCGAATGGGATTTGAATGTTTTGCGGGAAAATTTTGCGGTGGTTTTGCAAGATGTATTTTTATTCAGCGGTTCGATCGCCAATAATATAAGGCTCGGAAATAAAGAAATTACCGACGAAAAAGTTGTTTGGGCGGCGAAAGAGGTAAATGCTCATAAATTTATCGCAAAACTGGAAGATTCGTATCAAAGCAATTTGAAAGAACGTGGTGGCGGACTTTCGGTTGGGCAAAAACAACTTATATCTTTTGCAAGAGCTTTGGCGTTTGAACCTTCGATATTAATTTTGGATGAAGCGACAAGTTCGATTGATACGGAAACCGAACAACTTATCCAAAAGGCGGTAAATCGTATTATGGACAGTCGAACTTCGCTAGTTGTTGCCCACAGACTTTCGACAATTCAGAGATGTGACAAGATTCTGGTTTTTCATCACGGCGAATTGCGTGAACAAGGCACACACAATGAACTCATCGGACACAAAGGTTTATATTGGAGATTGTTTCAACTTCAATATGGAAATGAAGAATTTTCTGATAAAAATAATAAGAATTTTGAATTTAAAAATGCAGGGTTAAATCCAACACTTGCAACAGATGGATAAAGTGTTAGAATGTTTTTATGTAATTTAAGACGCTAATTTTTCATATATAATAACCAGTTAAATTTTCCAAATTCAAAACAATGGAAAATAAATTAGAATAAAATAATTTTTTTGGTATAATGGTTTATTGAAATGTCCCCTGATATAAAAAAAGAAGAACGATTATTGAAAGAATGTGAAAGCGTAATGAAAGAACTTTACGCGGAGTGTTTAGAAAACGCACCGAATTACGGTGTTCAAGAAGAATGCTTTAAAACATCTTTAAGTAAAAGTGTTCAAAAATATTTAATCAACTCTTCCGACACTCTTCCTACGCTTGATGAAGCAGAAAAATTCCTACGTTCTATACTTGTAAATGATTTGTTTATGGCATTAGGTTGTGCCAACGGAAATGAACGTGCGTGGTGGGAATTTGACCAACAACATCGCACGTATCTGGAAAGAGTTTCAAGTCATCTGGCAAGTTCCGATTTAAATGCTCAGGAAGTTGTTGATATTGTTTATGTTGAACTTTACGGAACGAGAGTTGTTGACGGAGAGAGAGTTTCCAAGTTTGCAACCTACAGTGGAAAAGGTTCGATTCGCGGTTGGTTAAGAACGGTTATCTGGCATTCATTAGTTGACTTACATCGAGCCAGCCACGATGAAGTTTCGCTTGATGAAATGACGGAAAATGTCGGTGAGGGACACGCTCATTCCAATTTTTTGGAAACCGAACTCGGTGGCGAATCGCAAATGATTGACCATTTAGCCCGTGAACGATATAAAAAAGCAACTGTTTCAGCGATGGAAATTGCCTTCTCAACTCTTGATGACCACGAAAAACTTCTACTTTTATATTATCACGTCGAAAATCTAAAACTTCGTGAAATTGCCAGACTTGTAGAAACGCCGACATCGCCGCTCCGAAATTGGTTTCAGAGAAAATCATCCGCCCGTGAAAAAGATCCACGAAGCAAAATTCACGAATCAACGATAATGCGTTGGTTGGAAAAAACTTATAAAAAAGTCTTAAAAACATTTTGCAATGAGCTAGATAATAGTCATAATTTAAAAGACAAGGAAATTGATATATGTATGGAATTGGCTACGCAAGACCTTGCGAATCCCAATCTTTACCAGAACTTAGCAACTAATCCAAATTAAATTACAACTTAAAAACATATAGTAACATCCGATGAGTTTAAATTTTTACCCCTTTGTTATAAAAATTTATGCAAATAATATATATGTGCCTCGTCTTTGTGTTGGAGGCTGGAACAGATGTTAAATAATACGGGGAAAATGAATCCTAGAGAAATACAAATACAGGGCTTGCTTGATGGCTACTTACGAAAAAATTCCTCAAGCAACAGCTATGACCAACAAAATCATTTGGACGAAGATACACTTACGGCTTTTGTTGAAAGCAACATAACTGAACGTGAAGCAAAACCGATCACTACACACTTAGTTGCTTGTTCATATTGCAG
>JBGTHN010000131.1:0-5620 GCA_041746235.1 Pyrinomonadaceae bacterium
ATTCCATTGGAATGAAAGGCTTTTTCTATCTCAAATATTATTTAAGTAGCATGATTATTAACAGTAACTTCATAATAGCTTTTATCAGAAGTTACTGGAACAACAAAAAGTTTTACCCTACTGAGTTTGGGATGGATAAATTCATAATTACCTTCTTCAAAATTAACATTCTTATTAGCTTTAAAGAGCAAGCTAATAGTATTCGTGTTAAGTCCTCGAATTCTATCAGCTTCAAAAAATATTTTCTTAACTTCTACAAGTCTTATTGAACCAATTTTTCCAATTCCCTTTTGCCAAATTGAAAAGTCGCTATTTACAAGCGGTGTAAATTTGTCGTAGGTGAAATTTGCAATTGAATTCAATTTACTTTCCATTGGAATTTTGTAAAAACCTTCAAATCCGAAAACTGATTTGTTTCCAACATAACCTATCGTTAACCCAACCAATGTTGCTAGACCACCTGTTTTTATAAATTCTCGTCTTGATGCCATTTTTTCTCCTATTTGTATTAATGTTTTAGTTTTTTAAAGCTGGGCTTATACTATGTCCGCATTTTGTAAATGTCAATAAATTTGATTAATTATTTGAAAAGGTATATTATTTTTTCAAATGTTACAAAAAACTGTTTTGTAATTTTCTGTCGTAATGTCGTCAGACATGTTTTCCCGATTAATGTTTAAATAACCGAGGCATTGTTTAATCAGATTACATTATTTTCTGAACTAAACTCTTGCCCCCCAATAGATTAAGGAGATAAATGATATGGAACCTTTTTTAGGACAAATTCAAGCATTCGGTTTTAATTTTGCACCCAGAGGTTGGGCTTTTTGTAACGGTCAATTACTTCCTATTGCACAAAATACAGCACTTTTTTCTTTACTTGGAACAATTTATGGAGGAGACGGTCGAACTACTTTTGCATTACCTGACCTGCGTGGACGTGTTTCGATGCAATTTGGAACCGGTCCCGGACTTTCCAGTTATAGTATTGGTGAAAAAGGAGGTGCCGAGCAAATTACTTTGATCACAAGTCAGATGCCTTCGCACAACCATTCGGCTAATGCTGCGGCTGAAGAAGCAGATCAAAATAAACCTGCCGGTAATACTCTTGCATCTTCCCAAATTTATAAAACGATTAACCCGGATGCAACTCTAAATGCTGGAACTATCGGCAACACAGGTGGAAATCTGCCACATCCGAATATACAACCATTTTTGATCATAAATTGGTGTATTGCTCTACAAGGTATTTTTCCTTCAAGAAATTAATATCTAATAAATGTAGATAATTTAAGCTAAAAAACAGTTAGGAAACCACCTTTCCTAACTGTTTTTCCTTTTTAAAAAATACCATATTCCAAACTTATGTTTTAACTTTTGTTAATAAAAATATTCCAATTATTGTGAACAAAATTAATGGACTCCAAATTGCAAATGTTGGAGTTAAATATCCACTTTGTCCAAATTGCTCAAAAGTATTTGTAACCCCCATAAACAATAGCCAAACCGCAATTGCATATCCGATAGTTATCACATTTCCTTTTCTGCCGATAGATAAGGCAAATGGTGTCGTAAAAAGAATTATTATTAGTGGTAAAAAAAGTGTTGCATACTTTTTTTGTAATGAAATTGAATAAGTTCTTTTCTCTATCAATGATTCTGAGGTTCTTATTTTAATTATAGTTTCAGCAATATTTAAATGACTTGGCTTGGTTATTTTTTCTTCAAAAGGATTATAGTCTTCTGTAATTTCACGATCAGTTGTAAATTGTGTATTTACTTGCCCATCTTTCAAAATTGTTTTTTCAGCTTTATTTAGAAACTTTATTTTATTATTTTGCCAAACAGCTTCATTTACTTTCAATATTGATTTTAACTCTCTATTTTCATTTCCAAATTCATAAATCACTAATTTTTTGACAATATTTTTTTCGTTATCAGACTCATCTATTTTTTCAAATGTATAAATTCTGTTTTTATTGGCTAACCATATGTTGCCCTTTTGATTATTTAATATATTTCTACTTCGTATCTGATCTCTAACGGAATCTTGCTTCCGATTTGCTTGTGATAGAATCAATTCCTGAATACCAAAATTTATCCCACCAATAAAGATCATTAATACAAAACAAGGTAAAATTAAGCGATAAACACTTAGTCCCGCAGCTGTCCAAGTTACAATTTCATTCTGTCTTGATTTAATAATATAAGTTGTCAATGTCGCAATCATTAATGCGGACGGTGACAATTGGATGTATATAAAAGGTATCAAAAATAAAAGATATGTTAGTAACAATTGAACACCATTTTCAAATGTTCCGGCAAATTTCCAAAGTTCAAATGCAGTAAAAATGACAAATATTGCTGTCAGGAATGATAATGTAAATATGTAATTTTTTACTAAATTCCAAATCAAATCAAAATCCAGAATTCCCGTTGTAAAATCAATATATGAATTTTTTGATGCAATTTTATCTTTAGTTTTCTCATTAATATTTGAGCCTAAGAAACTTTTAATGGAAAAGTTTCTTGTTATTATCAACCTTTGCGAAACAAACAACCAAATTATGGCAAAAATGCTTGTAAATAATGGAATAATACCCGCAGTTAATACATTTATACTTCCGGTTCTGGCAAGTTGTTCGCCTAATAATGTCAGCAGATAATATATAATAAGTGAAACTAGCGATAAGAAAACCCCAAAACCTCTTCCCCCTCGATTGAATTTGGCAACTAAAGCCGTTCCAAGAAGTGCAAAAATGAGAGGTGTAATTGATAATAAAAGTCTTCTTTGTAATAAAATCTGTGCTTCAGTTTTTTCACTTCCACTCAAGGTTTCAACATACTCAGCCAATTCAATTAATCCTAATTCTTCAGGGGTTTCTTTTGTTTTTGAAAGTTTTTCTATCAATTCACCCCGTTTTGTTTGAACCACTAAACGAAAATCATTAATCCTTTCAGACACAACTTTATTTTTATTATCCGATTCAAAAGTAGTTACAAAGGCATTTTTCAATACGATCTCTGTATCATCTCCGGTTGTATCTATTCTTCCTTCTTTGGACGTTATCAGACGCACTTGTTCGTTTTTATCATCATTTTGAAATATGAAAAGATTTTCCCAAATTCCTTTCTCTATATTTCCTTTATAAACAAAAATCGTTAGGTTGTTTATCTCCGTATTAAATACGCCCGGTTCAATTGGAGATTCAAGTTTATAAAGTGCAGCTTTGAGTGCAACTTGTCGAACAATTTGTGCTGCAAATGGAACGCCCTTTAAATTAATAAAAAAGGCAAAGGAAGATAAGGCAATACCAAGCAAAATCATCGGGAGTGAAATTTGAAAGTTTCCAACACCAGCTGCTCTGATCGCCACCATTTCACTGTCGCCCTGCATCCGTGATAAGCCAATAATTACTCCAACTAAAATTGCAATCGGGCAAGTAAATGCAATCACATTTGGAATTAAGGCAATTGTTAATTGCCATAAAAGACTACTTGGAAGTGCTGTATTAAAAAGTAAATCCGAAAAACGGCTCGCTTGTTGAGCAAACAATATTACGCTCAACAATAGCCAAGAGAAGAAAAAATATGGCAATACAGCTTGCAAGACATATCTTGAAATTAAAAAGCTAAATGGTCGCATTAAATCTAAATATTAGCAGAAAGTATTTTTTCTCCAACAAGTTCTTTGCCTAAAATCTGTGAAATAAGACGTTTTAAAACAGACGACAATTCAAATAAATCACCGTTATTATTTATGGTTAATTCAACGAATTTGTTTGGAGAAACTTTTTGAGCAATCATATAAATGCTTCGTTGGGTTGAAGAAATTATACGATTTGAGTTGGCTTTTTGACACAAGTTACAAACGAGATGAAAATCTATTTGTAAATTTGTTGATTTATCTTTGTCAATTATTTTCTTGCACTTTGTGCAAACATCCCAAACGGGTAAATAGCCACCCAATCGCAACAGCCATAATTCAAAATAAAGTGCGATGCTATTTAGACTTTCTTGTTTGGATGAAGCTGTTTCTAAGCATACCTTTGCCATTTTATAAAGTCTTTCATTTGGATCGTGCGGTGGTGAAAATTCAATTAAAAGTTCTGCCAAATAACCAAATTTTTGTAGAAACAAAATATTACTGGCTGCTTTGAAAAAAGATCTTTCTAATTCAATTTGCTCGATTGAAACGAGTTCTCTTTCTTCTTTTTGATAATATGACAAATTCACGATTGAATATGGTTCAAGACTGCCTCCGAATTTACTCTTTAGACGTTTTGCTCCTTTCGCAACACCTCGTATGATCCCATATTTCTCAGTCATAAAAACAACAATTTTATCCGCATCGGATAAATTGTAGTTTTTAAGAATCAAACCTTCTGTTTCTATTATCGCCATTAATAATTACCAAGGAAGAAAATAAAAGACCCAAGCCATAATCAAGCTTATTCCAACAAATTGTCCGAAGATTTTTAAACCGTATATAATTTTTTCTTTTTCAGTTCCTTTGTTAAAAACTGCAAACGCAACAGAAACAATAAAGGCGAATCCGATCAAATATAAGAAATGAATCATTCTTTCCTCCCGGAATATATATCAAAAATATCAATAATTGCCAAAAAATTGAGTAATCCAGCGACTTCTAAAAACCTTCCACCATATTCAAATGTGAGTGTAGATGCAGTATCCGGCGGTGGGTTCAAATTAAGAAATACTCCAATTAAATATCCTAAACCATTTCCTAATGTTGCAAAAATATGTAGTAAATAGAGTAAAGCTCCTTCGTTAAAGCTTAAACCCGGATAATATGCACCACCACTGATGATTGCAATGATAAACATTGACCAAATTACTCCACTAATAATTAATCCGCGTTTTGTTCGCCCTAATAAAAAATATCCGGCACCCGGAAAAAGCCAAGATAAACTTCCAATAATAAATGGATTTTTCATATTTAAATTACTTCCCTTAAGTAATAGATGAGATGTCTGACTGCCGACATCTATAATGTTTCTTAGTGAATATACAGCAAATACTTGAATATAAAACACTTGATACTAATAAATTTTATATTTATCCGTTATATTCTTAAAATTTATTTCGTCAGATAACCAACAATCTTGAATTTCTTGTAAAGTCTTTCCACTTTCAATAAATTCCCTCAACTTTAAAGTTCCGGCAATTACATCAAACGGATTTCTTTCAAACTCATATTCATAAGGTGGCACTTTCCAACGAAATTCTTCGGAATACATTTCCAAAGCCGCTTTGATTAAAGCTACTCCAGTAATTACAGGTTTGAAGGTTTTTCTATTTGTTACATGAACAAATACTCCGCCACAACTCTGTCCCGAATGTTTTTGAAACGTCGGCATAAAATTAGTCGGTCTGAAAATTACTCCTTCAAGTTTGAAATCATTGAGCCTTTCTGCGTATTCATTCGCAACTATATATGGCGAACCGATAAATTCAAATGGTCTGGTCGTTCCTCGCCCTTCTGAAATTTGCGTTCCTTCAAAAAAGACTGTTCCGGGAAAGACAACCGCCGTATCAACGGTCGGCATATTCGGAGATGGAATTACCCAAGGTGAATCTGTTTCATCCAAATATAATT